>JAHILF010000034.1 GCA_018897105.1 Pseudomonadota bacterium | reverse complement strand
GCAATATTGTGTATGGGCTTTTTCTTGGGATATCGCACCTCCTTTATTGTTTGGAGGTACGTTATCACGTTAAAAGTCAAACTTTCAACAAAAATACGTCATCGTATTTAAGAATACGTGTACTAAGTTAATGACATTGATCCGTAAACTATAAACCGTGCACCGTCAACACTTCTCCAGATCGCAACAAGATCGAAGACCGGAAGGGTTCCCGCGGACGGAAGAGAGATAAGAAAATGACCCCGAAAGTAATAGCCCTGGCAGGCAAAGGCGGCACCGGCAAAACAACCACCACGGCCCTGCTGATCAAATATCTGCTGCAAAAAAAGCTGACACCGGTCCTGGCCGTGGACGCCGACGCCAATGCCAACCTCAACGAACTGCTACAGCTTGAGGTGGGAGCCACCATCGGCCAGATCAGGAAGGAGTTGAAAGGCGATCTGCCCCCGGGCATGACCAGGGACCAGTTCATGAACATGAAGATCCAGCAGGCCATTATCGAAGAAAGCGGTTTTGATCTGCTGGTCATGGGCCAGCCCGACGGACCTGGATGCTACTGTTCGGCCAACCAGTACCTGGCCATGACCATGGACCACCTGGCCGCAAACTACCGGTATATTCTGGTGGATAACGAGGCGGGCATGGAGCACCTGAGCCGCATGAATCTGCGCGTCATCGATTATCTGCTCATCGTTTCCGACCCGTCGGCCCGGGGCATCCTTACCGCCCGCCGCATTGCGGAAATCACCGGCCCGCTGGGGCTCACGGTGAAAAACAGATATCTCATCGTCAACCGGGCTCCGGAGCCCATGTCCGCCGAGCTTGACGCCAAGATCAAAGAAGCGGTGCAGGAGAGCGATCTGCCCCTGGGCGGGATTTTCCCGTCCAGCGAGGACCTGATCAAGCAGGAGATCATTGGCGGCTCCTATTTGAAACTAGGAGATGATGTGCCGGTGGTGCAGGCGGCCTTTGCCGCCTTTGACCGGATTTTCATGTAAGGTGGATAGTCTGAAGGTGAGGTAGGAGCGGGCCATGCCCGCGACCTCTGGGCATGGCCAAAACCCCGTTATCGCGGGCATGGCCCGCTCCTACCCCACAATGATTGCGTAGTTGAAGTTACCCAAAAAAAACGGATGGCAACGCAGTCATCCTGCCCGCCATCCGTATCTTTCCATCAGCCATGAGCCATGAGCCATCCACTTACCGGCTTATCAGCTCATCAGCTCTTCTATCTCTTCATATTAATGACATCCGAGATCATCTCATCGGTGGTGGTGACGATCTTGGTGTTGGCCTGAAAACCTCTCTGCACGGTGATCAAGTTGACAAACTCCGTGCCGATATCCACGTTGGACGCCTCAAGGGCGTTAGGGGCAATGGTTCCCAGACCGTTGCCGCCAGGCGCACCTGTCACCGGCGCGCCTGATTCGGTGGTTTCGGTGAAAATATTGCCGCCTCTTTTGAAGAGACCTTCCAGGCTGGCAAAATTTGCCAGGGCCACCTGGGCCTTTTTCAGCACCTGCCCATTGGAATAGTTGCCGGTAATGATACCTTCGGTATTGACGGCCACCGCCTGCAGAAAGCCTGAGGAATAACCGTTCTGGTCCTGGAAAATGGTGGTGGAGCTGTTGGCGTACTGGGTGGTGGCCAGTGACTCGGGAGAGAAATCGGCACTGACGACTCCTCCCTGCAGACTGCCATCCTCCCCGCTCACATCGGCCTCCAGGGTAAGGAAGGGGGTGGCGCCGTTGCCCCAGGGATCTGCATCGCCTACTACGGCAGGGGTTACCGAGGTCATGGCCAGCTGACTGTGATAGCCGGTGGCGGAAGCCTCATCGGCCACGCGGTCGGTGAGTACCAGACGGCCGGCAAAATCTATCTCCGCATCGGCGTTAAATGTGGTCTCAAGCCAGGTAAGCATGTCCTGCACTGTTCCTGAATTGGTGGGAGTGATCACCGCGTCAACCGTATAGGTCTCGTTGACCACCGGGGTACCGTCACTGGCAAAGCCGTTAAAGGTAAACACATCGCCATCTGCTATGCCGGTGCCGCCGCTGTCAAATACCTGCTCCCAGGGGGTATTTTCCGTAACAACAGGCACGGTGCCGCCAGTGCTCAGCCCCTGTCCGGTTGAAAAGATTTTCTGCTTTGAGGTGGTGATATTGATAACCGTATCGCCGTTGACACCGCTTTCACCAAAGGGATTGGCGTCATCCTGGGTGGCGGGACCGGTTACGCTGCCGTCCACCACCACATTGGTGATGTGCATGCCGCTGTTGCCGGCGGTCAGATCGGTCATTTTCAAGCGGCCATAGGCGTCAATGGTGGCGGTGCAGCCGAATGCCGTACCCACGGCATCGAGAAACTCCTGCACCTTGGCATCCGTATTGACATTATAGGTTACGGAGGTATAACTGCCGTCATTCTGGAAACCTTCAATGAATATGGTATCGCTGGAGAGTGCAACACCATCGCCCTGCAGCTGCAGTCCATTGGTGTCATAGACATCCCGCCAGTAGGTTTCGCTGGTGATATAGCTTGCGTCGGTGAGGTTGCTGTCAACCCCACCAAGCTCGCTTACCAGCGACTGCCGGGTGGGTGAGGTCAACCCGCTGTACTGGGCACCGAAGTTAAACATGACGCTCTGGTTGGTTGTGGCACCGGTGAAGTTGGCCTCAAAGCTGTAATAGCTGTCCGTATTTTCCAGAATAATCCGGTTATCGGACCGGGCCGGATCAACGTTGCCGTCCGGCGGCACGTCATAAGCGGAGATTTCCTTGATATTACCCGAGGTGTCAAACTGGATCGTGCCGTAAAGCAGGGCGCCCGCCCCTTTATGATCCTCATAATTATAGGTGTCATTCGGGGCATAAATGGTCTGCTCCCGCTGATCCAGATAGCGGAGGTCCTCGGAAGGATCACAGGTTATCAGGTACTCCCACTCATTATCCTTGGTGGTCCGGTCATAATAGATTGAGATATCGTGGCTTGCGCCCTTGGAATCGTAAATCTTGATGGCAGAGGTGTATTCATACTGCAGCGGATCAATGGGAGGTGTGGTTTTGATCGCCGCCGCATTGGTGCCGTTCCAGGAATCAAAAAGGCGCACCTCGTTGAGTTCGTTGTCCTCCCGGGAATCGAGGTTGGCGATAACTTCCACCTGCGCGGTTTCAACCGGAGGGGTAGTCTTATCGATGCGCATATCGCCGATGGTGCCGGCCCGCTCCCCGGTAGTCTTGTCAATGGTCCAGCCCTGGACAAAATAGCCCATGGGCGTCACCAGATATCCTTCCTGGTCAAAACGGAACTCGCCGGCCCTGGAATACATATCCGCTTCAGCGTTTTCCGTGGCACGGAGCATGAAAAAGCCCTGGCCGCCAATGGCCATATCCGTGGCGATGGAGGAACTCTGGAAAGAGCCCTGGGCAAAGAGACCGTCAACGGTGCTCAGGGTAACACCACGGCCCACCTGGGACGCGCCCGATGCGGTGGAAACCGACTGTGACAGCACATCCTGAAAAGTCGTGCGGCTTGACTTGAATGCCAGGGTATTAACATTGGCCACGTTATCACCGAGCACGGACATGGCATTACCCATGGTGTTAATGCCGCTGATACTTGAATACAGTGAACTTGAAATCGCCATTATTTATTCCTCCTTACTCTGAAAGCCCGCAACCGAGCCATAGCACACCATGAAAGATATTTACCCGCCAAAGGACATGTCCTTTGCTATAAAACACTGACCACGGAACCGACATCGGCACCGACGCAATTATCAAGTTTGAGCTGAGCCGTACCGCTGTCAAAGGTGACTCCCGTCACCATGCCGCTGACCCGGTAATCCACGTCAAGTTGTTCGCCCAGGGCATTATATGCCTTGACCCAGTAGGTATAGGCGCCGTCGTCAACGGTTTCACCCAAGGCATCCTTGCCATCCCATTCCAGAGGATGGGTGCCGGAGGACAATGCCCCGGCATCAACCATCTGCACCAGATGCCCGCCGGCATCATAGATTTCCACCACGCAGGTATCGGCGTCCTCGGGCAGAGTATACTCGCCCCCGCCCGGCACACCCTCATTGACGCCCATGGTATTGCCGATAATCTGCACCTGGTTGTCAAGCAGCGTCAGCAACTGCAGGTTGTTCTGCGAGGTCTGGTAGTTCAGCAGTTTTTCCATGTTGTCTGACATTTCCAGGGTGGCCTGCATATTACTGAACTGGGAGAGCTGTGACGCCATCTCATAGGTGTCCATGGGTTTCATCGGGTCCTGGTACTGGAGCTGGGTGATCAACAGATTCATAAAATCATACTGATCCAGTTCTCTTTTACCCACCGTCGGATAAAGGCTTTCCTCTTCATACTGGGGAAGGGTGCTGTTAACAGTTGATACACTCATGAGAATTTCCTCTTTTCACGTTTTGATCAGACAATCAGGTTGATGCCGTTCTGTCCATCCGTGCGGGGCGTCGCAGCCTGCAGATACAGCGCATCAGCAGGAAGGTCCGCCATGGTTTCAGCGGCTGCTTTTACCGTCTGCCGGGCCATTTCAAACCTCTGCCAGCTCTGTCTGCCGTTATTCTCCTGGCCCACGGAAACAAAGCATTCCCCGATGCTGAACCCTCGCTGGCTCAAACTCTGCTTGAACTCTTCCATGCTGCTTTCCAGCATCTGTTTGACCCGGGCGTTTTCCATGTTGAATGATACGGATATGTGCTCATCCCGCACAGTAAGATTGACCTTGACCTCGCCGAGATCCTGGGGAAAGAGACGCAGCACAAGATGATGTTCCTGACTTTTCAGCCCCTTGATCACTCCGTCGGAAAGCTGCTGAAAAACCTGTTGCTGCAGCTGGCGGAACGGGGTTCTGGCCGCGGCTTCTCCTTTGGTTACATCCGGGGCGGGAACCACACTCTGACCTTCCGGCTTGACGGTGAAAGCCGTGGCCGGCTGACTGGGGGATTCGCTCTTAGCCGCAGTCACTTCATCCGCGGTCTGGCCGGAAGCCATGCTGCCGGAAAAATCCGCCGTATCATCCTTGGCGGCCGACTGATCGAATTTTTCAGCAAGACCTTTGACCCATTTGGCAAAATCGTCATTTAAGTCCTGCTCTTCCAGCAATTGATTTTCCTGCAGCTTGTTTCCCTCAACCTTGACCCGGGCCAGATCAACCAGTTCCTGCAGTTGCTGGAAAACCGCGTTGATCGATCCCTCCACCACCGGGGTAAAGCCTACACCCTGGGCCTCGAAATCCGACTGGGAAACGATCTTCTGCAAATCACTGAGGAAGGCCGGCAGATCCACTTTCGGCTGGCTGTCCTTTACGGCCGCAATGGCGCCATTTATAATACTCTGCAGCCTGTCAATGGTGAGCTGGGTCGGATCTCCGGCATTTTCCTTGCCCAGCACCTGGTTCAAAAACCTTTCCGGCAAAAGCTCATTCTGTTTTTCCAGGGGGAGTCCGGCGTCTGCCAGCAGATTCTGCAACTGCTCCGTCTCCCAGTCCGTTAAGGTGACCGGAACAATTCCTTCTTCCCCTGCCGCTTCATTAAGCCCTTTAACCAGCAGACTCAGGTCGAGCTTACCGTCACCGGTCACGGCCTTGTCGGCTATCCGGGCAATGCTCTCCGCGTCAATACCCATTTTGGCCAGCAGCGCCTCCAGCATGGGTAATTGTGCCTCAGGGACGGTGACGGGAACAGATTCGTTCATTTCCTGAAAATGGCTGGTCAATGCCTGAAAAAAATCAACCAGGCTGACCTTGTTGTCCTGATTTTGCAGCTGCTGCATGAACTGGGCAAAATCTGCCTCCTCCATTCCCGCATCAGCGGCAAACTGCTGCAGGATTTCCGTATCCGGCAACTCTGCCTTCCATTCGCCGGGAACGCCGGTCTTCTGTTCGGCAACATTCTGCAGTTCCGCCAGAAACTGACTCAGCAGTTCTTTCACGGAATCGGCCTTGGCCTCTTTATCGCGCTCAGCGGAACTGCTTCTGGCTTCACGGGCGGCATTGTCTTCGGCCTTGGATGCCTGGCGGCTTTGCTCATTATTTTGGGCAACTCCCAGCTTATCTTTGTTGCCACCATATTTTTTATCCAGCTGGCGGTCGAGATGCCGGGCAAAGGAACTCTCGGAATCACTGGTTCCTCCTGTTTTCTTTACTGACATCTCGGGTCCGGGAACAGGTAAAACCGGGTTCATTAGAATTGACATGCATCGACCTCCTGGCACATGATTTTTTTTCTTGCAGCAAGCTTATTGCAACCGCAATGCCAACAGCCCGGGGCATCAGCAGAGAGGAAAATGTTTTCCGAGAAAAGATATTATTTCAAGTTGTTAGCGAGTTGGGCACGGAGCGTGGTTCAACACCCTAAAAACTCGCACAAGGGATATTTCCGCCGCAATAGGCAAGGAAGTAGGAAAGAATTTCCTCAAAGAAGCTGTCGGTACGTGGGAGGACAGGCGCCAAAGAGTTTCAAAACAGGCTCAGAGGCTGTTAATGCGGGGAAAACGAGGTTTGCTGAAAGACATGCTGTCCATTAACGGGCAGAAAAAAATTGTCGGGCAGAGGTATTATTGGTGCCTGTTAGGAAAAATTACATTAAATGTGAAATCATCAGGCTGCCCAACATGGCCTTGCATAGGTTACACAAGCTATTTCCTGCCACAAAGACTCTTAGGGGAACGCCGAGCAATGGAAAGCAAACACGACTCTCTGGATTACATTTATAAGGAGTATGTTCGCCTGTGCGAAATCTGTGACAACTATACCAAGAATTCCTATGAGGATCTCCGGCTGCTCGGCTCGGTCGGCGTCTTTTCCACTTCACTTCTCAGTGGGATCGGCATGTTGTTTAAGGTGAGCCCCAATCCCCAGGCAGCGCAAACCGGTGTCATGCAGCAGGCATTTGTCAAGGGCACCGAAATATATGACTACATCAGTATCGCTCTTCTCTTTGGCTTTATCGGTGTGCTGGCCATCGCCACCATCATCGGCATCTGGAACCTCCTCAAGTTCTCCATGGCCAATTATTTCCTGCTACAGCTTCCTGCCTATGAAGAGGTGCTGCGAACCAGACTGGATCTAACGAAAACAGATACCTTTCGCCTCGCGGCAAGCTGGCAGCGCTATTACACGGAGAAACACGGTCGGCTGGTTTTATCGTTTCGCGGATTGTTTGTTGTTATGTTCTTTCTTCCCTGCTTTGTTTTATTCTGGCGGGAAGCTCATCTCTATGCCGTCATCTATCTGATTATTCTCCTGCTCTTCTCATCGGTTTTTCTCATGGCCGGGAAGGTACTTGAGAATTGACGTCCTCTCAACTCCGAAATTTCCATGACTCTATAAAAAATTGCGGGTGCTCCGCGCAGGAACAGGCATGCCCACTGGAACAGCCCTCCGTCCCTCCGGGCTGCCTCAGTCTGGGCCTGCCTGTCCCTACGCTCCGCTCCCCTGGCCTGGCTCACTGACCTGGGGGCAGGACAAGCCGGAATCCCAGGTAGTTGAGGCGGTAATCCGGCGCACCCCTGTCGCGGTTCGCCGCTCGCACGCCCCCGGGAAGGCTGCGCCAGCTGCCGCCGCGATCCACGCGGTAGGAGCCCGATGAAGGGCCCTGGGGATTGTTACGGGGACTGGAACTGTAGTAACCCTTGTCAAACCAGTCCTGACACCACTCCCAGACGTTGCCGCTCATATCGTGCAGGCCAAGGCCATTCGCATTCTTGGTGCCAACCCGATGGGTTTTCCCCCTGGAGTTATCCTCATACCAGGCCACGGCTTTGGCATTATTACCACCGGCATATTTTTCTTTTTTGCCGCCGGAGCGGGCCGCATATTCCCATTCCGCCTCGGTGGGAAGGCGATACTTTTTCCCGGTTTGGGCATTTAATTTTCCGATAAACTCTTGAGTATCATCCCAGGAAACATTTTCTACCGGAAAATCATCTCCCGACTTGAACTCTGATGGATTTGACACCATGATCTTTTCCCACTGGCCCTGGGTCACCGCATATTTCCCCATATAAAACCCATCTACGCACACCTCATGCACCGGCTTTTCATCCGTATCACCATCACCAAAGGTGTCACCCATCTGGAAACAGCCGCCTTCTACCCAGACAAACTCCATGCCGGTGATTGGATCCTGGTATGTCTCGGCTCTGGCCCCTGGGGCTACGGATTGCTGAGCAGCCATCCTGCTCCTATCCATCAAAGGCTGCGTCACATCGGCCTCGCTACTTTCAATGGCTGGCGGCACGCCAAGCATATCTGCCAAGTCGGCAGCCAGCTTGGCAAAGGCGGGCGCTGAGGCCTCACCGTCCCAGCCGGTCAGGTCCTGGGCCTGGATGAGCCGGAAGCCCAGCGGCGGCTTGACGGCTTCGATGAAAACCGGCACCAGCACCCCGCGCTCCCGGCCTGAATCCGCCTCCTCCTGCACCCAGGTCGATACTATCGAAGCCTTTGACCACATCACCAGAACGCACCGCGCCTCTTCCAGGGCGGCGCCGATATAATCGCGCCATGTCTTGCCGGCGGGAATGGTCCTGTCCCAGAACACCGTCCAGCCCCTGGCCTCCAGAGCCGCCGCTATCTGGGACGCCCGTGCTCGATCCTCACTGGCATAGCTGATGAAAATATCAATCATGGCATCTTTTGGAAATCCTGCCTACCGTCATGAAAAACGCTTACAGAAAAAAAGCCGAGTTTGCCCTCCCCAAATCAGGCAACCCGGCAAAAATTTCAAACTCCCTGGCTTGCCGTCCCCATCTTGCTGGGTGTTTGGCTTTCAGCATGCCACCCTAACAAATCCCTACAATGAAATTTCCAGTTTGTAAAGAGGGTAAATTGTCGCATCTCTTGTGGAGCAACTTCCTGAGTACCAAAAATGTGGTCGTTGGCGCCTGAGCCCGCCAGGAGCTGTGATTTATTATATAAGGAACTTTATGCCGTGCAGAGGGAATCGTCTCTCTGGTAGGAGCGGGCCATGCCCACGATATCGGTGTCCCCTCACTACCAAATATCGCGGGCATGGCCCGCTCCTACCCCGAGATGACACGAAAATTTCTTATCACTCAGGTTGAAGTTACTTGGGAGTTCGGATCAGGTGAGAGTTTTTAGAGGTTATTCGAAACGGCCGAGCAGCCGGCTTACCTTTACCGCCTTTTCGCTGTCAAGCTTGGGCATGATCAGGGCAACCTGCTCGGCCTTCATGGCCCGCAGCACCTTTGCCACATTGTCATCCGTCATCTGATTGAGCAGCGGGCCGAGCTTGGAGGGGCTCATGGCGCTGTAGACCTTGATGAGGTTCTTGAAACTGGCGTCCTGCTCCTGCTTTATGGCTGCCAGCTTTTCTTCAACATCCTTTTGCAGGGCGGCAATCTGCTCAAGCTTGCCATCCACCTCATTTTTTATGGCGTCAAGCTCTTTTGCCCGCTGGTCCAGGGCCTTTTCCCGGGCCGTAACGGCCTCTTCCCGCTGCTGCAGGGAAACCGACTTTTCAATGATTTCAGGGCTGATCGTCACCGGCAGATCAGCGGCGTTGAGCAGGAGAATTCCGCTGCCGGAGAAAAAAAACACAACGACTACCGCAAATATCCTTTTCTTTACGACCATCTTCATATCAGTATCCCGCGGCCATGCCGGAGCAGGGCCTGCTCGTCGCTTTCATTCTGCTCCTTGCGGCGCATTTCCTGCAGATATTTCTGCAGCTCCTTTTCCCGCAGCACATCGATGATTTTTCTTTTTTTCATCGCTTCGGCAAGTTCGGCACGCACCTTTTCAACAATCTGCTGCTGGGAGGCAATGGTGGTCTGCAGAATGTTCAACTGCAACTCCTGGATACGCATTGCCTCCATATAGTACAGGAACAGGCTGCCGCTTATGGGCTTTTTTTTCCGTTCTTCCATGGCCTCGCACAGCTCGCGCCTCTTTTCCTGCAGTTCGGCAAAGCGGAGCAGATGTTTGTGCAGCATCATCTGCTCCCGGGCCAGCTTGAGCTGAACCTGCTCTTCAATATTTTTCCTGACCGTCAGGACTGATTCGAGTCTGAAATGGAAAACCATGGATTGCCCATCATTTTCTCATACATCCGAGACAATGGAAATATTAGAAGTATTAAAGGTTATTTTCAGCCACACCGGCCAACAGGTCAGCGCACTAAAGCCTGAAGCTGCTGCCGGCTCTCCTCGAAGGTGGCCTTTTCCTCCACATCCTGCTGGAGATACTTGGTGAGACGATCAATCATGTTGATTGACTTGTCAATCTTCGGATTTGTCCCTGCTGCGTATGCGCCGATATTGATCAGATCTTCCGAACGGCGGTAGGTAGACAGGGTTTCCAGAAATTTATGGGACGCTTTCATCTGCTCCCGGCTGACCACATCGGTCATGCAGCGGCTGACGCTGCCCATGATTTCGATGGCCGGATAATGCCCCCGGCTGGCCAGTTCCCGACTTAAAATGATATGACCGTCAACAATGGAACGGACCGCATCGGCAATGGGCTCATTCATGTCATCCCCTTCAACGAGCACGGTATAAATGCCGGTGATGCTCCCCTTTCCTTCGCAGGTGCCGGACCTTTCCAGCAGTTTCGGCAGCTGGGAGAAAACCGAAGGGGTGTAGCCGCGGGAGGTTGGCGGTTCGCCGATGGCCAACCCCACTTCCCGGCTAGACATGGCAAAGCGGGTGACCGAATCCATCATCATAACCACGTCACGGCCCTGGTCGCGGAAATATTCCGAAATGGCCATAGCAAGATAGGCCCCCCGCATCCTGACCAGCGGCGGCTGATCCGAGGTGACAACCACCACCACCGACCGGGCCAGACCTTCAGGGCCGAGATCCCTTTCGATAAAATCCTTTAACTCCCGTCCCCGCTCGCCGATGAGGGCGATGACGCTGACATCGGCCGCGGTATGCTTGGCAATCATGCCCAGCAAGGTGCTTTTGCCAACTCCCGATCCGGCCAGAATGCCGATGCGCTGTCCCTTACCCAAGGTGAGCAGACCGTTGATGGCCCTGACCCCCACATCCACCACCTCTTTGATCCGCACCCGCTTCATGGGGTTGAGCGGATCGGCATACAGAGGATAATCAACACCCTCCTCCAGGGCACCTTTGCCGTCCATGGGGTTGCCCAGCCCGTCAATCACCCGGCCGAGCAGAGACTGCGCCACTCTGACCCGCGCCTGCCCTCCCACCAGCCGTATGGCGCTGCCCGGCTCAACACCGCGCATTTCACCAAGGGGCATGAGCAGAAGAGTGCCTTCACGGAAGCCAACCACTTCGGCAGGAATCCTGCCCTTTCCTTTAAAAACATCGACCTCGCAGATGCTGCCCACCGGAATGCCGGGGCCACGGCTTTCGATGACCATGCCGATCACCTGATTCACCCTGCCCCGGATGGCAATCAACGGCTGGTCTGCGGCAAGCTGCATACAGGATGAAAGGTCCATCTCATTTTTTCCCATCCGCGGCAAGGGCGTCCAGAAAGGCCTGATCAACAAGGGTAAAAAGCCTTTCTCGGCAGGTATCAAGGGTCGCGTCAATTTCGCCGAAATCGGTCTGCAGCAGGCACCCGCCCCGGTTGACCGCCGGGTCCTCGATCAATTCAAAACGCCTGGCACCCTGCAGCAGAGAGGGATCTTCCAGGGTTATCTCCTTGATATGCTGAAAATCATCGCTGTGCAGGTGCACCTTGACCGTGGAATCCTCCACCACATATTCCATGGCCCGGCGCAGACAGTCGGCAATAACCAGGGAATTCACCGACACCTCGTGTCCCACCAGCCGTTCCACCATGATTTTTATCAAGGCCAGCAAATCCTCTTCATACTGACGATGCACCAGATGCCGTTCATTCTCCAGAGAACCGATCAAACCAACGGCCTCCTTTATCTTGTCAACAAAGGCCTTTTCCCCAGCCTTTAACCCGTCCGCTTCTCCCTGGGCAAACCCCTGCCGAAATGCCTCTTCCTCGATACGCTTCTTTTCCGCCTCGGCCCTGGCCACTATGGCTTCGGTTTCCCGGCGCACGGCCTCCTGTTCATTTATCAGCTGTTGCAGAGGATCATCCGAAGTCTCCTCCTTACCGTTGCCGTGCATCATACTCTCAAAGGAGATAAAGTCAGGCCCCCGGTCTTTGGCAATCTTTTCTTTGAATTCAAAAATTTTAGACAAATTCGTCCTCTCCGCCGCCGCCGCTCATGAGCTGGATCTTTCCTTCCTGCTCCAGACGTTTGGCGATCTTGATGACAGCCTGCTGCGCTGCCTCGACATCCTTCACCCGGGTCGGTCCCATGATCTCCATGTCTTCCTTGAGCATTTCCACCGCCCTGGTCGACATATTCTTAAAGACTTTCTCTTTCAGATCATCGGAAGCGGTCTTCAGCGCCAGCTTCAGATCATCAGTGGAAACTTCCTTCAGGATAGCCATGATACCCCGGTCATCAACCCCGAGCAGATCCTCAAAGACAAACATCAGGCGACGGATGTCCTCGGCAAGGCTTTCACGCTGCTCTTCGATTCCTTCCAGCACCTGGATTTCCAGGGCCCGGTCGGCATAATTGAGAATCTCTGCAACTGCGGCTACCCCGCCCAGACGCTGTCCTTCCAGGCCTTCAACGGAAAGCAGCTCCTCCTGCAGAACCCGGTCCACATCCACCAGGATTTCCGGGCTGACCTTGTCAAGCTCCGCCATCCGCATCACCACCTCGACCTGGGTTTCCTCCTTCAGTTCCGCAAGAATCTGGGCCGCCTGGCTGTGCTCCAGAACGGCCAGCACCAGGGCCACTGTCTGGGGGTGCTCATTGCGCAAAAAATTGACCAGAATCTTGGGCTCCAGTTTGCGGGCTTTCTGAAAAAGGGTCAAACGCCAATCCGACCGGATATCATCCAGAATCTCATTGGCCTTGTCAGACTGCAGAGCCCGTTTCAGGGCACTTTCCAACATATCATCGCCGGAAAGATAAATCTCGCCCCCACCGGCATCTGTTTTAAACTCTCTCAGCAGAGCGGCAATATCCTCCTTGTCAACCTTGTCCATCTTGGACATCTGCCGGCCAACCATTTTGATCTCATCTTCTTCCAGGCGTTTAAAAACTTCAGTGGTAAAGTCCTCACCCAGGGTAAGGAGAAAAATCGCTGCCTTTTCACCCCCTGTCAGATTTTCGCCGCTTGCCGAATCCTTTTTCTTAGCCACCTTACATCTCCTCGCGCAACCAGCGCCTTACCAGATCCGCCGCCCGTTCCGGGTCACTCTGAGCCAGCTTGTACATCCTTTCCTTATCCGTCATGCCAAGGGGCTGCAGGGAAAGATCCTCCTGATCCTCCGTCCCCTTTCTCAATCCAACATGGGCCGCCAGCTCCGCCTTCCGCTGGGAATCAAGTTGCTGATTGCTGAGCAAGCGCATGAAAGGACGAATGACAAACATAATAAAGGCAATGGCAACCAGCAGCAGGACTAAGGGTACGGCCAGATGCTCAAACAGGCTCCGCCATTTTTCTAATGGATCGGGCTCCGGCTCCACAATAGATGACAGATAAAACGGCATGGCCACCACCTCCACCTTGTCACCCCGATCCGGATCAAAACCGATGGCATTCTGGGTCATTTTGACAAAATGATCAAGCTCTTCGGCGTTGCGTGGCTTATAGACCAACTTCTTGTTGCCGTCCTTATCCTTACTCTCCTCATAGACGCCATCAACCATGACAGCCACGGAGAGACGTTTGATCGTGCCGACCGATTCCTGCACATGCCGTGTTTTCTTGGAAATTTCGTAATTTCTGGTGATATTTTTTTTCTGCGCGCCTTCGGTCTTGCCGCCGGCACCGGCCGTATCGGTAAAGGTAGCCAGCTCACCCTTGACTCCCGGAATACCTCCTCCCGCCTTCTCTCCCCCTTGCTGTTCAAGCAGCAGTTGCTCACTGCGGATGACCTGACCGTCCGGATCAAAATTCTCCTCCGTGACGTCCACCCTATTAAAATCCATGTCCACCGTCACCCGGGCCAGGGCCTTGTTGACTCCGACGACCTCCTCAAGCAGACTTTCCACTTTGCTGCGCAGGCCATTCTCAACCTTGAGCTGGTATTCAAGCTGGGTGGCGGAAAGCATGGACGCATCATCACTCTCCTTGCGGAACAGCAGGTGGCCCAGTGTATCGACCACGGTAATATTTCCCGAGGTCAAACCGGGCACGGCACTGGCCACCAGATTGACGATAGCCATGATCTGCTCTTTAGTCAATTTCTCCTTCCCAGCCAAAGTGAGACTTACCGAGGCGCTGGGCGGCTTGGTGTCCTCGACGAAGACGGATTCCTTAGGAGTGGCGATATGCACTCTGGCATCTAGTACCTGCTTGAATTGCTTAATGGTGCGGGCAAGCTCACCCTGAACGGCCCGCTGATAGTTCAGCTTCTGCACAAAATCCGTGGTGCCCAGGCTGGTCTGGTCAAAAATCTCGAAACCGACTCCCCCTCCTCTCGGCAGCCCTTCAGCCGCCAGATTAAGCCGCGTCTCATAGACCTTGTCGGCAGGGACAAGCACGGCGGAACCGCTTTCAGATAGCTGATAATCGATTCTCTGTTCCTTGAGTTTGGCAATGATGCTGGCGGCATCCTCGGCTGAAAGGCTACTGAAAAGGACATTGTAGTCTGCCTTCCCGCCCAGAGTGGAAAGAAAAATCAGCCCGCCCAGCACCCCGGCCACGACCAGGCCGGCAATAATTTTCTGGGGCAGGGTGAGATTTTTTATGACCGAGACTGCCTGATTGAAAATGTCTTTTGCAGGTGCCATTCATTTGTCCTATTAGTCAGACTAATTATAACTGGAGCCGCATGATTTCCTGGTAGGCGGAAATGGCCTTCTGTTGCACTTTGGTCGCCATCTTGAAAGAGATACTGGCTTTTTCTATAGCAATCATTGTCTCATGGATATTGCCATGCTCTCCTGCAGCAAGCCCCCGGGTGAGTTCGTCCGCCTCCTGCAGATTCGAGTTGACACTGTCTAATGATTTCTGCAGCACTTCCCCGAAACCTGTTCCCGCCTGGTGTTGTATTTTTGACGCCTGGGCAACGGAAGGTGTTTCACCAAAACGCACCGGCTGCAGCGGTAATGTTTCCATATCGTTCTCCTGCAGGCGTTCACTCACCTGCTCTTGTTTATTCTACCTTTTATCTTCTGGCAATATCAAGGGCCTTGATGGCCATGCTCTTCACGGATTCAATGGCTGCGACATTTGCCTCATAGCCGCGCCGGGCACTGATGATGTCCACCATCTGCTCCGCCTCATCCACGTTGGGATAGAGCACGATGCCGTTTTCATCGGCATCGGGATGGGAGGGATCGTACACCGCCTTCAACTCCTTCTTATCCTCTACGACCTCGGTCACCTCCACCTGCCGCAGTTTGTCATCTGTGGAATTGAGCACATCCTGGAACGTTTGCAGGGGTTTTGCCTGGAAGACAACGGATTTCGCCCGGTACGGACCTCCCTCGATGGTCCTGGTCGTGTTGGCATTGGCCAGATTCATTGAAGCCACATTGAGCCGTGCCCTTTCAGCCTTCAGGCCGGAACCGCTTATTTTAAGGGCAGTCAGAATATCCATGTTTATTTGCCTCCTTCATCAATTGCATACTTGATAGCGTCGACCTTATTGCCGATCATCCTGGTGACGATCTCATACATCATCTGGTTTTCCGCAAGTTTAACCATCTCTTCATCCAGATCAACGGGCCGTTTCTCCTTGGAAAACTCCAGACTCTCGCTGGCAGTCACCGGATCAAGATCAATATGTTTCGGGTTGGTCCGGCTCAGGGTTCCCTGGTTGACTCCTGCTGTTTCCATCGCCTTTTCAAAGGAAAAATCCTGCACCGTGTAACCAGGTGTCTCCATA
Organism: Pseudomonadota bacterium; assembly: GCA_018897105.1. Classification (GTDB taxonomy): domain Bacteria; phylum Desulfobacterota; class Desulfobulbia; order Desulfobulbales; family SURF-16; genus SURF-16. The sequence continues at coordinate 19,650 of JAHILF010000034.1, read as the reverse complement.
TTGGCGATGTTAGACTGGATAAGACCCTGCCGCTCATAACGGAGATTCAGGGCCTGGGCCATATAATTCACGCCGCCGAACAGTTTATTAATAGGCATAATTTTCTCCTCCATCACAAAATGGTTCTTTTCCTGAGAGGTAAAGCAAATAACATGCCTGCATATCTCAGAGCTTTTCAGGCGTGGATTCCAGTGAAGAAATAACAAGAAAAAAAAGAAAAAAAAGGCGAAGAAACCCAAGAGAAATCAGTCAATTAACCCCTGGGTACGGTATTCATGGAGTTTGTTGCGCAGGGTACGAACGCTGATACCCAGCATCTTGGCCGCATGGGTTCGATTATCGTCAGTTTTCTGAAGGGCCTGCATGATCATTTGACGCTCAACATCCTTGAGGCTTGTCATGCCTCTATTTTCTTCTCCCTCCAAAGGGGCGGGGCATAATTCTGTTGCGGGGTTGTAGGATAAAGAAAGATCAAGACCTGCGCCGTCGGTTTCTTCGTCCCAGAAGTCCCAAGGTTCCAGCTCTTCGGCTAAAGAGAGCAGCACTGCCCGCTCCACCAGGTTTTCCATCTCACGAATATTGCCCGCCCAGCCATACTCCGCAAAACGCCGGCAGGAGTCTTTTGACATTTTTTTGACATCCTTGCCGTACTGCCGGGAAAATCTCTCAATAAAATATGCGGCCAGCCGTTCGATATCCTCTTTTCTTTCCCGTAAAGGGGGCAGGGTCAGAGGAATGACATTCAGACGATAATAGAGATCCTGCCGAAACTCCCCGTTCTTGACCGCTTCCTCCAGGTTTCTGTTAGTCGTGGCCACCACATGCACATCCACCTTTACCGGAGCCCTGCCGCCAAGACGGTCCACTTCTTCTTCCTGCAGCACACGCAGCAGCTTTGCCTGCAGATGCAGAGGTATCTCCGCGATCTCATCCAGCAGAAGCGTGCCGCCATCAGCCAGCTCAAATTTGCCTTTTTTGGCATAAATCGCCCCGGTGAAAGCCCCCTTTTCATGGCCGAACAGCTCGCTTTCCAGCAGCCCTTCCGGCAATGCGGCACAGTTCAGAGCAACAAACGGGCCTTCACTGCGGTTGCTCTCCTCATGGATATACCGTGCGATCATCTCCTTGCCGGTACCCGATTCCCCGAGAATCAGCACCGTGGCCTTGCTGGAAGCGACACTTTTTGCCTTCTGTAAAACCCTGGCAAGTTTCTGATCGGTGCCGACAATATTCTTTTTCTTACAACTCAAGGCGCCGTTATTATTTTCCCTGGCCGGCCCCGGGGCACCTTCTTTTTTCGGCATGCCGGCGGCAAAAGCCCTGGCAGCGATTTCCACAATGATGTCAACGGGAAAAGGTTTGAGCAGATAATCAAAGGCGCCGAGCTTCATGGCCGTGACAGCGGTTTCCACCGTGGCATGTCCGGTTATGATGACCACCGGCAGTTCCGGCTGGTTGGCATGGAGACGCTGCAGAAGCTCCAGACCATTCATTTCCGGCATGTTGATATCGGTGATGACCAGATCAGCAGGGTTCTTGTCGAATATATCAAGGGCCATGATGCCGTTCTCAGCAACGCTGACCCCGTGGCCTTGACGATTGAACGCCTCATACAGGACCATGCGTAACTCACGGTCGTCATCTACAATGAGAATTTTCCGCAACTTTTCAGTCATTGTGGCTTATTGAATATCCGCTGATTGGATGATTGGAGATTGGTACATTGAAACATGCAACCATGTAACAAATCAACTCCTCAACTCATTAACTCATTTTATTTTTTCATAACCGCTTCAGTCTCAACCATGGCCTTATTGATATCTTCCTGAGTCAGACGCTGCTGTGCCAATTTTTTGACCAGACTGTTCGGCCCTGCCAATGCTTTACTGAAATAAACCCTGGCCTCATCCTTTTTGCCTAGCAGCAGCAGGACATCGCCCAAGTTGAGCTGGAGCATCTGTGCTGCTTCGTTATTCTGCGGCAGGTTCTCGGCCAGCGCGGCAAGGTATGCATCCCTTGCCTTTTCCAGATTATTGTCCTTCCGGTATCTTTCCGCCAGTTTTCCGTACCAGTATTGCAACTCCTGGGTTGTCAGCCAATTTTCCGTCCGAAATGTGTCCAGTATTGCGGCCTTATCCAGGATTTCATCCAGCTCAAAAAGAAGTTTCAAATAGTCCATGGCGTATTGCTGTTTCTTTTCGGCAAAGGTTGGTTTCTCAACAGCCATTTGATAAAATCTTAAGGCATCCTCACTGCGGTTCTGCTTCTCCCGCAAATGGCCGGAGAGAGAACAGACCTCTCCCATGGCCGCATCTGCTGCATAAATCTTGCGCAGGTACTTGAGCAGTCGCTGGGCGGATTTGATATCATTTTCCGCGAGATAGGTCTGGGCGCGATGGATATAAAGATCCAGCTGCTCCTTATCGGTCAGCCCAAGGGCCATTGCCCGGTAATAGATCAGGCTGGCCTGCCGGTAAAGCCCCATTTCCTCCAGCGCCCGCCCGGTCAGAAAGAGCAGGGTCGCCCGCTGATAGAGCTGGACGTAGGGATATTCGTTCTTATAAATCTCATAGACTGCCCCATACTTCTTCTCATCAAACATCTTTTTCATGCGCAGGGCCAGTATCTGCCCCATGATATCAACAACCTCTTTCTTTTCCGCCGGCACCGTCTGGTAACGGAGATAGGCTTTACCCATGTCATAAGCCTGATCATACTCTTTTCTTTGCCAGTATCTTCGCACCAGCTCCAAGCGGGCATCCTGACTGGTGGGGTTTTGATACTGAAGGTCAAGCACATCCTGAAAAGGTTTGTCACCTGCCGGGGAAGCGGCCTCTTCCTTTTGGGCAGTAGTAGTAGTAGTAGTAGGTTGCGCCTCAGCTTCCTGGGCCAGACGCAGCTTGCTCAGCACGACAGGCTTGCTGTCTTTTTCCCCTTCCGCAACCACCTGTTCGTAAAATTTTTTGGCCATTTGCTTGTGACCATCAGCCAGATAACTTTCTGCCAGTTCATACAAGATCCCGGGTCGCGAGGCCGGGTTGCCGGATATATTCAGATAGTGCAGCAGATCTTTACGCCCCTCCTGGGAATTCCCCACCCGCAGATTGGCAAGTCCTTTATTATGCAGCAATTCCGGATCATCCACATAAAATAAAGGGCTCTTCTTGAGAATTTTCAGATAAACGGCAAGGGCGTCATGATATTTCCCCCTGGCAAAATCAATATGGGCCAGGCCCGCCTGACCGCGCAATTTATCCACCTCATCACCGACCTGCCCGAGCTCCCGGTAAACTTCGGCCGCCTCCTCCAGACGCCCGATCTTGAGCAGGATGCGCGCCTTCATGTACAGGGCAGTATTGGCCCGGGGTGAATCAGCGAAACGATTGAGAAAAAGACCGAAATAGGTCAGGGCTTCCCGATAGTAATGCATTTGGTAATAGGCGTCCGCCACCCCAAAATAGGCATCAGGCAGATGGGATGAGCGCGGATAATCAATGGTAAAGGAACGGAACAGTTCCTGAACTTTCCCCCAGTCAGCATCAGGATGGTCCAGGGATAGCTCCTGCTCCAGATTTGCCGCCTTCCATAAAGCCTCCTCCGCCCGGGGCGAATCGGGATACTGCCGGTAATACTGAAAAAAATAATCAGCCGCCTCCTGCTCCTTGCCGGCCTGGAAATCCTTGTTGGCGTTCTGCCATAAATTATCCTCCCGCTGCTTTAACTGCTCCTGCAGGATCTCCTCCTCACTTTTATCGGCAGCCCGCACCGCATTGGCAAAAGGAGAAAAAAAACATCCAAGGGCCAACAGGAAGGACAGGAGGGCAAAAAAAGGAAAAGCGGAAGGCTTTTTCCTCAAGCAAGGAGAAGGAGCCGGATAATTAATTATCTTTTTCAATTCCATACCGTTTCATCTTTTCGAGCAAGGTGGTCCGGTTAACATTAAGCAGTTTGGCTGCCCTGTTTTTCACCCAACCTGTCTGCTCCATGGCCTGGACAATCAAACGTTTTTCAAATTCAGCTACCTGCTCACTCAGACAGAAGCCCTGCCGGGGAATCTCGCCGCTGTGTTCAACCCGGTGCTCCGGTTTGAGAAGCCGTGAGGGTAAATCGTCACAATCAATGCACTCTCCATGACTGAGAAGAACCATCCTTTCCACGACATTTTCCAGTTCACGCACATTACCCGGCCAGGGATAATGGAACAGATAGCCCATCGCCTCCCGGGATATGCCCGTGATTGCCTTTTTCTTGGATCTGTTGAATTTCTCGATAAAGTAGTCCACCAGTAATGGAATATCGGCAACCCTGTCGCGCAGGCAGGGCACCTTGATGGGAATGACCGTCAACCGGTAATAGAGATCTTCCCTGAAGCGGCCTTTGGCAACCTCTTCTTCAAGCTCCTTGTTGGTGGCTGCGATGACCCGGAAATCGGAGACGATGGTTTTGGTGCCGCCGATCCGTTCAAACTGCTTTTCCTGCAGCACGCGCAGCAGTTTCACCTGCAGCATGGGACTCATCTCCGCAACCTCATCAAGAAAAACCGTTCCCCCGTCAGCCAGCTCAAAACGGCCCAGACGGGTGCGGATGGCATGGGTAAAAGCGCCTTTCTCATGCCCGAACAGCTCACTTTCCAGCAACTCTCCAGGAATTGCCCCGCAATTTACCGGAACAAAGGGGCCGTTTTTTCTCTCACTACCATAATGAAGCGCCTGGGCAATAAGTTCTTTTCCCGTACCGCTCTCCCCTTGGATAAGTACCGTGGTATTGGTGTTGCGCACCCTTTCTATAATATCAAAAACATCGAGCAGGATCTGGCTCTGCCCGATAATACATGGATAAAATGAGGATATGGGGGTTTCCTTTGAGTTATTTTCTTCCGGAAGGGGTTCGTCCAAGGGGTACTCGCTTGTTGAATAGATTAAATTTGAAATAAATTTTCAATTATTACGTACTTTTGGTATACAATATACAGGAAAAAGGTGTCAATTTTTTTTAAAAACAGTTTAAAGTAATTCAACTTTTACTTTTTTTGGCAAGAACCCGACCATGGTAGAAACCCTGAACGAATCCCTTTCCCCTCATGATCATTCCGTGCTGGTGGAAATCGTCAAAGTAACGAAAATTTATCCTCCCGATGTCATGGCCTTGAGAAACGTATCGCTCAGTGCTGAAAAGGGGGAGCTGATATTTCTCACCGGCCCCAGCGGCGCAGGCAAAACGACTCTGCTCAAACTTCTCTGCCGCCAGGAAATCCCCACCAAGGGTCTGATCGAGATAGACGGCAACGATTTAAACACCCTGTCGGACAACGCCATCCAGAAACTGCGGCAACGCATCGGCGTTGCCTACCAGGATTTCAAGCTCCTGCCCCGGCTGTCGGTTTTTCAAAACATCGCCATGCCCATGGAGGTCCAATTCAAAAATCCCAAGGATATACGCAATCGCGTCACAGAACTGCTGGCAAAACTGGGTCTCAGCGACAAACAGAACAAGCCGGCCGGCAAACTTTCCAGAGGGGAACAACAGCGGATCACCATTGCCAGGGCGGCAGCCAACTCCCCGCTGCTGCTGCTGGCTGACGAACCCACGGGCAATCTGGATGCGGTCACGACCGGCCTGGTAATGGATCTTTTTCAGGAACTCAATGAAAACGGATCAACCATCATCATCGCCACCCATGATGAATCAATCTATCGAGGAACCAACCACCGGAAATTCGAGCTGCAGCAAGGGGAATTATTCTAAGCCGTTGTAAAAAATAACTGGAACATCCAAATACTGTGACCGGCTTAAGGGACCGTAACAAAATGGTTATTCGAAACGGTCCCCTCAATCCACCAGTGATGCTGACTGAAAGCTGCTCACATTTCGAGGCATATCATGCGATTTTTTCTATTTATCTTCACCCAGACACTGCGGAACATCTGTCACTCCTGGGGTGTGCAGCTCATGACACTGCTTACCGTCACCCTCTCGGTGCTGATCTTCTCGTTTTTTTACCTGATCTATACCAATATGCTGCAGGCGGGTGAGAAACTTGGGCAAGAACTGCGACTCACCGTTTATCTAGAATCGCCATTAAACCCGGCGGAACAGGAAGAATTCAAGAAAAAAGTCAACAGTTTCGGCAAAGTGGAAAAAATCATCTTCATCACCCCGGAACAGGCCTTTCAGCGACTGGCCAAACAACTCGGCAACGATAGCGATGTCCTTGCCGACCTGAGCCCCGCCTTTCTGCCCTTTTCTGCAGAAATCTATCCTGAGAAGGACTTCCATAACCTCAGCAGGATCAAGGAGTTTTCCGATTACCTGAAAAATCTTCCGGGTACGCAGAAAGTCCAGTATGGCCAAGCCTGGGTGGAACGGTTCGGCCATTTTGTCAAGCTGCTGCGCTTTATCGTCATCATCAGCGGCACCCTGCTCATTCTCACCACCCTGTTCATGGTATCCTCTACCCTGCGGCTGACCCTTTACGCCCGCCAGGATGAACTGAAGGTCCTCAGATATTTAGGGGCCACCAACAGTTACATAAAAGGTCCGGTGCTGATTGAAGGCTTTGCCCTCGGCCTCTTTGGCTCAAGCCTTGGCCTAGGGGCACTCTTTTTTCTCTTTCAATGGATCAAGATCAATTTCAGCAGTGCGGTTTTTCTGGGTTTGTTCGAGTTACGTTTCCTGCCTATGACTACCAGCGCCGTTATTCTGCTCGGCAGCATCATGCTCTGCACGCTGGGCAGTCTGCTTTCCATCCGCAGACTCCTGAAAAGATAGGGCAACCGCAAAGATTATGAAAACCAGCAACAACCCTCTCTTCATTATCTGTAATGCGCTGATCTTTCTGGCCGTTTTTCTTTACCCCGGCCTGCAGGTCAGCGCCGCAGACCTTGAACAAATCAAAAAGCTTGATGAAGAGGTGCTGCAGCACAAGAAAAAAATTGAAAAGGTGCAGACCGGCATCGCTTCCCATCAGACAAAAGTTGCCGCAGCCAGGGAAAGAGAAATGCTCCTGCTGGACGAGCTTGACAAAATCGATCAGCAGATCAGCGCCGAAAGCGAGAAACTCCTGGCCTTGCAGGAGGAGATGGCCAGACAGAACGAAATGACCCTGACCAAGCAAAAAGAAATGGAAAAGGTGGCACAGGAAAAGGATGACCTCCGGCTGCACATGGAAAGCAGGCTCCGCGCCTATTACCGGATGGGTGATGTCGGTGTCATGAATACCCTCTTTTCATCCTCTTCTCTGGCCGACCTGCTGTCCTTCCGGGACTATTTTGTGCTGATGCTGAAATCTGACCAGCAGTTGATCAATGATTTTAAAAACAAAATGCATGAGCTTGAGGAGGTCAAAAAGGCTCATGAAGAGGAAAAAATCCGCCTTTCCCAGGCTGCCGAAGAGGTAATGCAGCAGCAGGAACTGCTCAGCCAAACGCAGCAGGAGCGGCAGGAACTTTTTGAACGGGTGAAAACGGAAAGGCAGCTCTACCAGCAGGCGCTCAAAGAACTGGAAGATGCGTCCCAGCAGCTCACCGCAACCCTGACGGCACTGGAAGAGAAGGCGACTGAGGCCAAGGTTGAGAGAGAGCGACAACTCATCAGGGATTACCCGCTCAAACCCTTTAAAAAGAGAAAACCGGCCTCTGCCCGTGGCTTTGCCAGTGAAAAGGGGAAGCTCCCCCTACCTGTTGCCGGCTCCATCATGCAGCAATTCGGCACGCATACGGATGAAACCTCTGGGGCGAGCACCTTTGCCAATGGAATTAATATTGAATCTGCTCCGGGAAGTGATATTATAGCCGTTTATGACAGCAAAGTCGTCTATGCCGGCACATTGCGCGGTTACGGCAATCTCATTATACTGGACCACGGCAACCACTACTATTCACTGGTAAGCGGTGTGGGAGAAATTCTCAGGAAAGTCGGAGACATGGTAAAACAGCATGAAAAAATCGGCGTTACCAGTCTCCACACCGGCTTGCTGAAGGAAGGTCTGCATTTCGAAATCCGGCATAATACCGAGGCACAGAATCCCCTTGAGTGGCTGGAATCTTCGCAGAGGTCACTCAAAAAATGACAACTTGCTGCAATCTTGGCACTTTGATCTACTTTTTACCATGTTTGACATTGTCTGAAAGGTGCCAACGTGCTAAATTAATCAATAATGCCTGATCATCGAACGTTTTTTTTAAATTTTAATTTCCCATATCGGAAAACTTCATGAAAAAACAACGCCCCATCGCCAAGAAAATCCTTGTTACTCTTCTTATCTGTCTTCCTGTTTTCACTCTCCTTTTCTGGGAACGTAATTCCCGGGTGGAGGCGAAGACCGAGGACATTTACAAAAACCTCGAAACTTTCTCCAACGTCTTAAGCCTGGTGGAAAAAAATTACGTCGAAGACATTAACCCCAACAAGCTTATTGAAGGAGCAATCAAAGGCATGCTTGCCAGCCTTGATCCCCACTCTTCCTATATGAAACCTGACGATTTCCAGGAACTCAAAATTGAGACAAAGGGCAGTTTCTCCGGTATCGGTATTGAAATAACCATGAAGGATGGTGTACTCACCGTTGTTTCACCCATAGAGGGAACTCCAGCCTTTGAAAAGGGTGTGCAATCAGGGGATAAAATTCTGAAAATCGACGGCGAATCCACCCAGGATCTGAGCCTGATGGAGGCGGTAAAGAAACTTCGTGGTCCTCAGGGCACGGAAGTGACCATCTCAATTTTCCGGGAAGGACTGACCGAACTCAAAGACATCACCATTGTCCGTAATGTTATTCCTCTCATCAGTGTCACGTCGAAAATGCTTGAGCCAGGATACGGTTATATCCGCGTTCGCAGCTTCCAGTCCAATACCACCAAAGAGTTCAAGGAGGCACTCGGGACCGAGCAGAAGGAAAACCCGTTAAACGGCCTGATCATTGATCTGCGCAACAACCCCGGCGGACTTCTCGACCAGGCTGTCAAGATTTCCGATATCTTTATTGATCACGGCATGATCGTCTCCACCAAGGGCCGTCTCAAAGAACAGAACATGGAATTCAAGGCCCATGACAACGGCGAAAAATATACCTTCCCCATCATTGTCCTGGTTAATGAAGGCAGCGCCAGCGCATCGGAGATTGTCGCCGGCGCCATGCAGGATCATAAACGGGCGTTGATCCTCGGCGCCCAGACATTCGGCAAGGGATCTGTCCAGACAATCATTCCTATGGATAACGGGGCAGGACTCAGACTGACCACGGCACGTTACTATACGCCAAATGACAGGTCAATCCAGGCCAAGGGTATCACACCTGATATTGTCGTTCCCACCGAAATTGTTGAAGCCCATGATGGCAAGGTGAAGAAAAAAATCAATTTCCTCAGGGAAAAAGACCTGAAACACCATATCAAAAACGGCAATGAGGAAAAAATCGAAGAAGACGCCGCTCCGCAGCAGGAGGAGGAGGAGGAGGAGGATACAGGTGCAATGCCGGAAGAACCGAAAAAGACGGATGATATTGCCAGTGACAACCAGCTCAATCAGGCCCTGACATTGCTCAAGGGGCTGGCGGTATTCGGCAAGCTGGATATTGCCCGCTGATCATTCCGGCAGAGTGTGACGGTCCGGAACGGAAGTCTTTCGTTCAAGGACAAGGACTGCAAAAAAATATCGGGGGAATCTGGTTGATTCCCCCGATATTTTTTTGTGCATGCCCCGGAAAGACTGACTGAAAGAACCATTTCTGGCCGGACACCGGCTAGCGGGATACGTCCTTTCCTGTCTTGACCATCTCATAATAATCGCTGCCTTGCACATCATTAATCACCACGGCCGGGAATTTTTCCACGGTAAACTTGAACAGCGCCTCCGGCCCGGCATCGGCAAAGGCCACAACCTCAGCCGCAATAATACATTTTGACAATAAGGCGCCAGCGCCGCCGAATGCAGCCAGATAAACAGCCTTATGGCGCACCATGGCCTCGCGGACAGTCTGAGACCGGGAACCCTTGCCCATGGTGGCCATCAGACCCAGCTCAAGCAGTCGCGGGGTATAGACATCCATCCGGTAGCTCGTCGTCGGACCTGCAGCGCCAATGACCTGGCCGGGCCGGGCCGGACTTGGCCCCACATAGTAAAGGAGCTGGCCGGCCAGATCAACAGGCAGGTCAGCGCCCTCATCAAGCAAAGCCATCATCCGCCGGTGGGTCTGATCCCGACCGGTGAAAAGCGTCCCGGTAAGGCTGATCAGGTCCCCTGCCTGCAGCGACTCCACCACTCCTGCGGCAAAGGGAATTTTCACTTCCTGCAGTTGATCCATCATGGCGGGGGGGTTAGGAAGAGACATCAGAGAACGATCTCCTTATGGCGATGGGCATGGCATTGAATATTGACAGCCACCGGTAAACTGGCGATGTGGGAGGGAAACAGGTCAATATGAACCGCAAGGGCGGTATTGTTGCCACCCAGCCCCTGCACACCCTGGCCCTGTTCATTAATCCGCGTTAAAATCTCCTCCTCAAGGGCTGCGACATCCGGACGGGAATGATGCTTACCCAGAGGCCGAATCAGCGCTTTTTTCGCCAGCAGGGCAGCCTTTTCAAAGGTCCCCCCCATGCCGACGCCGATAAGCAGGGGCGGACATGGATTGGGCCCGGCATTGACCACCTGACGGACGACAAAATCCTTCATGCCGCTAATCCCGGAAGAAGGCGGCAGCATGGTGAGGCCGCTCATATTTTCACTGCCGCATCCCTTGGGCAGCACGCTGATCCTTATCTGCTCACCCGGTACAAGCTCGATATGAATGACAGCCGGGGTATTGGTACCGGTATTCACCCGGGTGATGGGATCGCAGACCGATTTCCGCAGATAGCCCTCCTGGTAACCGGCTTGAATCCCCTGCTGGACAGCCTCCCCGAGATCACCATTGATATGCACGTCCTGGCCCAGCTCAATAAAAACGACAGCCACCCCGGTATCCTGGCAGACAGGAATCTTCTCCCGGGCAGCGATATCAGCATTGACCAGCAAAAGTTCAAGAATATTTTTTGCCAGACCGGACGTCTCACTGTCTCTGGCACTCACCAATCCTTCCAGGATATCAGGCTCAAGACGTACACCTGCCTCCATGGTAATTTTTTTTACTGCCTCGGTTATCAGGGCAGCCTCAATGTCTCGCATAATAATTCCCGTAACTGATTTATCTGCTGATGCTGTGATAGCGTTTGATGGAACGGCAGTTCGGATTCCGTCAACTTTTCAGTCTCCGGTTGCGGAGCGCCAGACTCTGCTGTTTGAAGTTGTGCTGGATCAATTTTTCCTGATCATCCTCCATAATGAGAACAAACTCGGCTCCCACCTTATAGAAGATTTCCCCCGCATTCGGTGGCAAAGGATTACAAAAAACAACCTTGCCGAAACAATATACATAGATATAGCTGGGCAGCAAGGCGATATGGAATTCAAGTATATCATCCGCCGCCACCTGACGATCAGCAATAAATGACAGCCCTCGGCCGCTCAGATTCAGATCATGCAGCGTAAGCTTGTCAAAAATCGTTTTGCTGGCAGTGGTTTTCTTGAGCAGAAGATTGACTTTTGTATCAAGATGAGCAAGGAAATCCGCCAAATCCGAGTCCCGCTCCTTGATGCGGGCCAGAGCGCTTTGGGCGCCAATGAACATCTGGATATCCGAAAGCCCCTCCTGGTTGTATGGAGGAATACCCGCCTCGAAATCCTGTAAGATCATCGAAAATTTATCCTGGGAAACAGGCTCAAAATAAAAGAGATTGCGGCCCATTACACGAACAGCTTGCCGCCTGTCATAATCCTCGGAATTATTATCTGCCATTTTCTGTTCCTATGGTTCAGGAGTTACTTTATTAATCTGCTCCTTATCCAACTCGATACCGGGCACCACAACCTTGGGATTTGCCGGTCTGATCCGAAACTCTACCCGCCTGTTGGCGGCCCTCCCTTCGGGAGTATCGTTAAGAGCAAGCGGCCGGCCATCCGCTGCGGCAATTGCCAGCAGCCTTTCCGGCGGAATCTTCATCTTTTCATTCCAGTATTCAACCACACCAACAGCCCTCGCGGCTGAGAGCTCCCAATTGCTGTGAAAAGGGGTTACCCCTTTTTTGAGGAGGATATTGTCGGTATGGCCGCTCACCTCAATAGACAGGTCCATCTCCTCTGCCAGCTTGCCAAGCTTGTCGAGAAAGGGCAGAAATTCATTTTTGATCTGTGCACTGCCCGATTCAAAGGCAACCCCACCCTTGACACGGAGAATAAGCCCCGTCTCGCTGTAATCGGAATCCACTACCCCGCCTTCGATCTCATCGGAAAAAACCTTTGCAACTTTCATCTGCACTTGGAGCGGCACAGTATCAAAAGAAGTAGAAATCATCTTCTGTCCCTGCAGAGACAAAGGCTCTACCTTTTCTTTCTGGGTACCAAAGGCGTCCTTCATGGACCCTGCAATCTCCTGATACCTCTGGGCGTCCATAACCGAAAAGGAAAGCAACAAGATAAAAAAGCACAGGAGCAGCGACATCATGTCGGAAAATGTGCACATCCAGAGGGGTGCACCAGGGGGACATTCCACCTTTTTCGGTTCTTCCTTGGCCATAATTATCAGTCCTGCTCTATCATTTTGCAAGAGGCTCTATTAAGTCTTTTTTTGATCACCGGCACTTCGCTCTTTTGGTGGCAGAAAGGTTTCCAGAAATTCTTCCATAACCCGTGGATTAAGCCCTTTCAATATGCCCAGTACGCCTTCAATGATCAACTTGCGGTTTCTTTCCTCTTCCCTGCTGCGCAGGGCAAGTTTATCGGCAATGGGAATCATGAATATATTAGCGATGAGCGCACCATAAAGGGTAGTCAACAGGGCAACCGCCATGGCAGGCCCGATTGTAGCCGGATCACCCATGTTGGAAAGCATCTGCACCAGTCCCACCAAAGTCCCGACCATACCGAAGGCGGGAGCGGAATCCCCCATGCCGGAAAATACCTTGCGGCCCAAGTCGTGCCGATCCACCGTAAGGCTCACCTCTTTATTGAGAACCTCTTCGATAAACTCAGCCTCATGACCATCCACGCAGTACATGATGGCCTTTTTCAGAAAAGGGTCGGCAATCGGCTGCTGTTCAAGCACAATGAGTCCATTTTTGCGGGCAATATTGGCCAGATTGACGATCTCCTTGATCACCTGCTCGGGGACACTCAACTTGGTGGCAAAGGCATTGTTGGCTACCTTGATTGAATTCAGCACATCACCCATGCCGAAACGGATAAAAGCCGTGGCAATCGTGCCGCCCCCAACAATGAGAATCGAAGGGATGTCAAAAAAAAGACCGAGTGAACCGCCGAAGAGAATCGCCATCACGACGATTCCACACCCCCCGACCAGTCCGATAACTGTGGCTAAATCCATACCTTATCGCTTCCTCTTATCCCTCATCGCTGAAAAGCTTGTCCACATCAAGCTGCATGGAGAAACTATGTTTGGCATCAGGATAACTTCCTGCTCTCACCTCTTCCTTAAAAGCTGACACGGCATCTTTGATCTGCGGCGCCAGATTGGCATAACCCTTGACAAAGCTCGGCACAAATTTATCGAACATGCCGAGCAAATCATGGGTTACCAGCACCTGGCCGTCACAACCGGCCCCGGCGCCGATGCCGATGGTGGGAATTGACACGCTTTCAGTAATAACTTTGGCCAGCCGGTCGGGGATGCATTCCATGACAATGGCAAACACGCCGGCCTCTTCCAGGGCCTTGGCATCAGCCAGGAGTTTGCGAGCCGAGTCCGCATCCTTTCCCTGCACCTTATAGCCGCCAAGGTTAGCGGCAGTCTGCGGCGTCAAACCAATATGGCCCATCACCGCCATACCGGCCGTGACTATGGCCCTTACGGCAGCGCACACCTCGGGTCCTCCTTCAAGCTTTACGGCATCACTGCCGGCTTCTTTGTAAAAACGGCCGGCATTTTTAACAGCATCTGCAATGCTGATCTGATACGAAAGAAAAGGCATGTCAGCCACCACAAAGGCAGAGGTGCCGCGGCGGACAGCACGGGCATGATGGAGCATCTCCTCCATGGTCACGGGCACGGTGGATTCATAACCTAACAGCACATTGCCCAGCGAATCTCCCACCAGGAGCATGTCGATGCCGGCGGCTTCGAGAAGACGGGCAAAGCTTGCATCATAGGCGGTGAGCACGGTCAGCTTTTCCCCGCCTTTGCGTTTTATGATATCCGGAATGGTTAATTTCTTCATGACTCCTCATTATCCTTGAGTAAACAAAGGGAAACACTAAGTTTTATATTAGCGCAACGTTACCGGGACAACAAAGAAAAATAATAAAAAGTTTTCCACCGGCCGCACTCCTTACTTCGAAGGACCGGTGAACTCGCTGATGTCTCTCTGCCGGCAATACTCTCTTGTCCGGCCGAAATGTTCATAAGCCGCCAGGGTGGCAATCCTGCCCCGGGGAGTCCGCATCAAAAAACCGGACTGGATCAAAAAAGGTTCATAGACATCTTCCAGGGTATTCTTTTCCTCACAAACAGCGGTGGCCATGGTATCAAGACCAACCGGACCGCCCTGGAACTTGTCGATCATGGTCAATAGGATCCGCCGGTCCATTTCATCGAGCCCCTCTTTGTCAACGGAGAGCATGGTCAAGGCGGCATCCGCCACTTCGGCAGTGATATGCCCATCAGCCTTTACCTGGGCAAAGTCGCGCACCCTCTTCAGCAGACGGTTGGCAATACGGGGTGTGCCCCGTGACCGCCGCCCCATCTCCAACGCACCGGCTTCATCAATGGGAATGCCGAGCAGGGCGGCAGACCTCTTGATAATGGCCACAAGTTCTTCAGGTGAGTAGAAATCGAGGCGAAGAACCACCCCGAAACGATCCCTTAAAGGCGGAGTCAGCAGACCGGTCCTGGTCGTGGCCCCTATCAGGGTGAAAGGCGGGAGATCCAATTTTACAGTTTTTGCCCCCGGCCCCTGGCCGATGAGGAGATCAAGCTGAAAATCCTCCATGGCCGGATAAAGAATCTCCTCGACAACATGATTCAAGCGATGAATCTCATCGATAAAAAGAACATCCCCCTCATGCAGACTGGTGAGAATGGCAGCAAGATCCCCCGGTCTTTCAATCACCGGACCGGACGTCACCTTGATATTTGCTCCCATCTCATTGGCAATTATGTAGGCAAGGGTTGTCTTTCCTAGGCCGGGAAAACCATGGAAAAGAACATGATCCAAGGACTCGCCCCGGGCAATGGCAGCCATGAGACTGATCTCAAGGTTCGCCTTGACCTGTTCCTGGCCGATGTACTGGGCTAATCTTTTGGGACGGAGGCCTCTCTCCTCAAGTTCTTCATGGGGTGCGACGGGTCCGGTACTGACAATTCTTTCCTCGTAATTCACGCCAGCAACCTCAATGCCTGTCTGACAATTTTTTCCAGGGTGAGCGCAGCTGGGGCATCCGCCACTGCCACGACCTGGCGCACTGCATCCTCAGCATTGTTTTGGGGATAGCCGAGATTCACCAGGGCCGAAACCGTATCAAGCCAAAGTTCATCCTGCCGGGTGGCCACAGCCCCACGACGGGGCTCCTGAAAGTCTGGTACCCACTGCACCTTGTCCTTCAGCTCGAGACAGAGACGTTCCGCTGTTTTTTTTCCAACCCCGGACAGCTGAACAAGTCTGGCAATGGATTCATTGCGGATGGCTGCCGAGAGTTCAGCCGGGGAGATGCCGGAAAGGATAGTCAATGCCAGCCTGGGACCTATGCCGGAAACGCTGATCAGCAGATGAAAAATCTGCTTTTCAGCTTCATCGGTAAAACCATAGAGTATCAAGGCATCTTCCCGCACATGGGTATAAACATGGATCAGCACCTGATGCCCTTTTTCCGGCAAGGCGTTGAGGCAACCGGCGGTGGCAAAGACCTCATAGCCAACCCCGCCAGCCATGACAATCAGCCTATCATCCGATTTATAAAAAAGCTCACCCCTGATACAGGCAATCATTATTTGTTCCTGTCCGCCGCCCGTGATACGGCCAGATGGTTGGCGCAGCACATGGCGACCGCCAGGGCATCGGCGGCATCAGAACTTGGCGTGGCCGATAATTTCAGCAAGGCTCTGACCGCCTGTTGCATCTGGTCCTTGCTGGCCTGGCCGTAGCCTACCACCGCCTGCTTTACCGCCTTAGGAGAAAATTCCTGCAGAGGAAGAGAAAACTGGCTTGCCGCGAGAAGAAGAACACCTCTTACTTGACCAAGCTTGATGGCAGAACTGGGATTTTTTGCCACAAAAACCTGTTCAATGGCGGCATGATGCGGCTCATGCTTACCAATGACAGCATAGATTCCTTGGTAAATCTCCTTAAGCCTTTCCGGCATGGAGAGGGTTGGCGTTGATTTGACCACCCCGCAAACGACAAAATTCAAGTCAAAGCCATGCTGTTCAACAATACCGAAGCCGGTAGCCCGAGATCCGGGATCAATACCCAAGATACGAATTGTTTTCAGCACTTAGGAAATTTTCTCCATGATTTCATCAGGAATATCAAAGTTCGCATGGACGTTTTGCACATCCTCGCATTCGTCCAGGTTTTCCATGAGTTTCAGCAGACGCTTGGCAACACTTTCATCATTAACTTCCACAATATTCTGGGGAATCATGGACAGGGAGGCCTCCAAAAAAACAATTCCTTGTGACTCTAACTGTTCCCGCACCGCTGAAAAAATATCAGGGGAAGTGAGCACCTGGTACTCTGTTTCCTCTTCCACCACATCATCGGCTCCGGCCTCCAGGGCGAGTTCCATCAATTTCTCTTCATCAATGGTTTCTTTATCGACCAGCATCAAACCTTTTTTATCAAACATATACGAGACGCAGCCAAATTCGCCAAGATTGCCGCCGCTCTTTGAAAAAGCGGGACGAACCTCCCCAACCGTACGATTCTTATTATCAGTCATACACTCGACAAGAATGGCTACGCCCCCGGGCCCATAGCCTTCATAAGTAATTTCCTCGTATACTGCTCCTTCAATCTCGCCTGTGCCCTTTTTAATGGCACGGTCAATATTTTCTTTCGGCATATTAACCGTCTTGGCAGTGGTGATTGCACTGCGCAGCCTGGGATTTCCCAGGGGATCCCCACCACCGAGTCGTGCTGCCACTGTGATCTCCTTGATCAACTGGGTAAATATTTTCCCACGTTTGGCATCTACGGCCCCTTTCCTTCTTTTGATGTTAGCCCACTTCGAATGTCCAGACATATAAAAAAACCTCCAATTATTCGCTTGATTCCTGAAACTGAGAATAATCTCATACATTCAGGCAACACAATCCTTATTTCTGTTTATTTAAGCTAAAAAATCACTCTGTACCTTTAAATTCTAAACCCAGGACGAATACCTCGCGGCTCTCAACCCGGGAACTTTTTGGTTTGACGATTTTGGTCTTTTTAAAATAATGGCGAACTTCATTGACAAAGTCCGGGAAATCTTCCCCCTGAAAAACTTTGCAGTAAAAGTGCCCACCCCGGGCAAGGGACTGGGAGGCAATTGCCAGAGCACGCCGGGATAATTCAATTGACTTCAAATGATCGGAAAACTTATGACCTGTCGTTTTTGGGGCCAGATCACTGACAACAATCTGAAATGGAATTTTACTTGATAAAAAGGGTATGAAATCAGCATCAAAGATATCGGCACAGATAAATTCAATCCGTCCGCTGCCGGATGGTGGAACGATATGAGTTTTCTGGAGATCAACCCCGACAACAGAACCATTGCCCCCAGAAATTTTAGCCGCATATAGGGACCAACTGCCCGGATGACATCCAAGATCAAGAACCTTATCCCCTGATTTTATGAAATGATTCTTTTGCTGAGCCTCCTCAAGTTTATATATGGAACGGGCAGGATAGTTTTCCTGCTTTGCTTTTTTAAAATAATAATCTTGAACTTTTTTCACGATAGAAAAGGATTCTGATGGGAGTTGAAAGAGTTGGACGATCTCAAAAAAATAGTAGTTGTCCCAGGAGCAGGCGCATGCCTTGCCGATATATTATCTTGCATCTTGCTGAGGTTATTGTCAAAAGGCCATCTAGGAGCCGTTACAAAACAACTTGTACAAGTCTGACTGTTCCTTTTCGGCTCCTTATGCCGTTTTGGTTTGCAGAATGACCCTGTTTTTTCTTACAACGACTTACCACCTTTTAAAGCATTTACGATCCGGAAACAATAATTCTCACCATAATAGGAAAAAGTAGTCCATTTTACACGTAAAAACAAGGGAATTGCACGCTGCCGCAAAGAAGGAGAAAACATGGAAGGCAATACCTGAGCAATCACTTCTTTGCCCAGACATACAGAGCTTTTTCATATACCAGAGATCTCGAGAGATTTAAATCCCTGGCAATTTTCTTTACCGAGTCCTTCATGCTCAAATCGGAGTTGTCCTTGTACCAGCACAGAAGTTCTTCTATATCCTCCGGAGCGGCAGGGTTTGACTTTTGATCCGGAAAGACGATGACGACAAACTCACCTTTTATCTGGCTTTTTTCTACCAGGACACGAAGAACCTCAGAAAGGGTTCCGGTTAATAATTCTTCATAAATTTTCGTCAATTCACGGCCGATAAAAACCTTTCTTTCTCCAAAAACTTCCCTGCACTCGGCAAGGGTATTGCTGACTCTTCTGGGGGATTCATAAAAAACAAGAGCGGGTTCATCCTGAACATGCGCGATTAATGTTTTCATACGCTGAGATTTTTTAGAGGGAAGAAAACCAAGGAAAATAAAAGAAGAAAGGGTAAGACCCGCAACACTTAGCGCAGCGGTTAAGGCAGAGGGGCCAGGGACAGCAATGACGGGAATAGATTTTTCATGACAATGGGAAACGAGAATAGCTCCGGGATCAGAAATTGCCGGTGTGCCGGCATCGGAAACAAGGGCAACATTTCTACCGCTGAGCAGTTCTTCAATGATCTTTTCACTGCGGGATGATTCTCGGTCCTTATAATAACTGACCAGCGGCTTACTGATAGAGAGATGACTTAACAGTTTCCGGGTGTGGCGGGTATCCTCGGCCGCGATAAGATCAACTTCGCCGAGAATACGGACAGCACGCAAGGTAATATCTTCAAGATTCCCAATTGGTGTGGCTACGACATACAGCGTACCACATTTGCAGTCTTTATCCCCAGACACCAATGACCTCCCCTGAAAGGAACAATTTAAGGGGCTTGAAAAATACTAATATACCTGGATTGCGCCTGGATTTGGCCGCGCTTATTGAGCGCTCCAAGGGCATTTGCTTCGCGGAATAAAACCGCAGGCTTAGCAGGGCTACGTCGTGGATTTCATAATCTCGCGTTGCTCGCTAACCTGCGGTAAAGGCGCGTCAAAAGACCTCGGTACCCCCTTGGTGGGTGTGACCCGAAGACGGGATGCGTTATGGTATATTAATATTTGCAGAGTCCCTACGATATCATCGCAAAAAAAAAGCCCTCAGAACCGTAATCGGTTATGAGGGCTAAAAAAGGAATTCGGCAGCGACCTACTCTCCCACCAAGTTTCCCTGGCAGTACCATCGGCGCTGAGAAGCTTAACTTCCGTGTTCGGAATGAGAACG
>JAHILF010000011.1 GCA_018897105.1 Pseudomonadota bacterium | reverse complement strand
CAAACGCAGCCAAGGGACCAGCAGCGAGAAAGGAAATCGCTGGGTGGAACGGATTTCCTCCCTCAGGCAAACCTGCCGGTTGCAGGGCAAGTCCTCGTTCGTCGTACTCGTGGAGGCAATGGACTGCTATTTCAAAGAGCAAAAACCTGACCTGGATTGGATCAGGTTGGCGGCATGAAGGAAGCCACCCTGTGATCGGTTACACTTGGATGTATGCAAGTCAACTTGCCAAGGCTCCAAACCGGCGGCATGCAGTAACAGGCCGAAGGCATTATGCCTTTTCTGATGTTCGAAGGCTTGTCGCCAAAGCTGCATTGGATGATAATTTCGGTATACTTTTCCCGGTGCCTCGAAAATCAGTGGTAAATTATCTTGTCGACACACTGCTACGGATGGCAGCATGATGAGTTTTCAACAAACTTCAGTTTATTACCATTGCGAAATATTTTCCGGAAGTGGAAACCTCAACGTCCCGCCAACGTTTCCATAGGAAATACCCCACACCGGCCGTACCAATATAACTAATCCCTGCTAATATGATTACCGCTTTCTCAATATCCTGTTCATTGGGCAGTTTGGCGAGTATGCCATAATCAAATGCATCATCCGACTGCCATTGGTGCTTTCGATTTTCGTCAATAATTATCTGTCTGCCGTTTATGGTATCAAACCGCACCGGAAGTTTCTTAAATGAATTGTTTATTTGTCGAGACTTGAAATTACTCTTTGGACTACCGATTACAATGATGTTGGTTTCAGCAATGTTAATTCCGCTATCATCTCTTACGATAGATATATTTGAAATCTTGCCAGCTTGCGCCAAAAGAGCCATAACGTAGCCGAAGGCTTGCGTATCACTTTCAGTCAGTACCCATGGAATGCCATGATGGGGAACTACTATGTCGGTTTTGTTGATTTCAAGTGGGATCGACTTCTCGAATACATTGCTGGCAGCTGGGTACATTGCAGCCAGAAAGAAGGTGACGGGGCTAGAATCGTTGTGGAAAGGATTGAGCAGTGCCCTAAGTGGCTGAGCTGTCCGCCACGATGTTCGTGCAGAATTGACGAATTCTGGGATTACCCAACCAACTAGGCCACCCAAAAGCAACCCTACGGCAATCTCAAACCATCCGTCAAGTTTTATTCGTCCAATGAGCCATTTCTCAGCGCCCAACGCTCCGATTGCACCAAGGGTGGCACCCACAATGAGATGAGTCCAAGGTACTTCAAAGAGAAAACGTCGAAACTGTCTATTCATTCTTACTTCCACCTTGATATTCTAGGTCATATAAAACATATAGATTAATCGAAGAGTTCCGTTTCGCGACTGAAAGGCATTGATTCGTCTATTGAGCTGTTGATTGTGGTGGAACTTGATAGGTCAATAGCCAGTGATATTTAAGGGTGTACACCTTAATATTGCATCCGACATCGGAAAAGAGCTCTTGTATATCATTTTCATCGAAAATATTCTTAATAATCTCGTATCGTTGGCCGTCCTTTAGTGTGCGTATAGTATATGAGTTCTGATTTCCGTCTATAAATGAGATATCATCGAGTGTTTCTTGGGTATCATCCATGATGATTACCACGGCGCCTGGCACAAGTGCCCTATGGAAACCTTCCAGGAAACTCCGTATTCTTGCTTTGTCAACGTGTGAAATCCACCATCCTGCAAGGCCTGCCGAAAACCCATTTCTTAATGTACTAAGATCAAACGCATCCATTTGCGAAAAGGTTACATTGTCCAGCTTGGCAAGTCGACTACTTGCGACCTGCAGCATGGATGAATTGATGTCAATTGCAGTAATGGATTTGGCGAAGTTTGCGGTGTATTCTGTCCAAATGCCAGTTCCGCACGCGATTTCGAGGATATTTTTTCCGCAAATTAGTTTGCGGCAGATTTCCTGAAGTTTCTCAATATCCATTCTTCGCATGGATATGTCCCGATCTTCGTAACAGTGCGCGCGAGCACAATAATATTCAGCGATATTTCTTTTCGCGGGCGTTTCCATCTATTATCCTTTGGAAGTTAATTTTCTCACAGGTGCTTTCAATTTTCGCAGCAGTGAGGGTGTAATGACTCGTTATATGCAACAACCATCGACTCCGATGCAATTCAGATTATTGCCTTGCATTTACCGCCTTGACGGAGTGCCATTCGGGCTATTCAGGCAACGACGCTAGTAGATACCCGATTTTCTCGGTGAGCTGTTCAGTGCGAATTTCGTCTCGGGTTTTCTTTGCTGGAGTGCCCAATGGGTTCCCCATTTGCCCCCTGGGACCTGCTAGCTCTTCATATGAACTGTGTGCAATATGAGCATTCTCCTTCGCTTTTTCCAAAAAAGATCTCTTTTTTTTCGTATCCATAGAAGGATCTACACAGCGGCTTTCAATGACCCCTACCTCGGCCAAACCGGCTAGAGCATGAGCAATCTCATCTTCTTTTTTAATCTCCTTGCCTAGTGAAAGATTCTTGCCATAGTAGCTTTTTGCTGTTTCCACGTAATTTTTAACATAAACATAGGCCCATTTATGGTTCCAACCCATGTAGCATGCAATCTCTTTGGCAGCGTTGCCCCGATTGCCCCAAGCTTTGGCAATCCTACCTTTGGAAACTTCCTCGCTTAGAGGCATAAGCTTGAATTCCTGCCTTGCCTCTTCGCTTACGCTGTCGGCTTTTTTGTACTTCTCCAGAGCTTGGCCCAAAAGGTTGTCATCCTGCTGTAATCTGCCATCCTGCTCTAGCTTCATGCCCTGGAGCCAGTAAAGACGCCCGAAATCTAATTTCATATCCGCAATGGCCATACACTGATCGTACCCTTCCTCCTGCAATTGTTCTCGAAGGTCAAGGCTTTCTCGGTAATATTGCTCCGCTCGGTCAAAATATTCTCCTGCCAATTGATTGGGTTCATATATTTCATTGAGCCCGTCCAGAACTGCCGCCTTCCCCAAATGGCGCTTCGCTTGTGCCATGCCCGGCCGATGCTGGTGCTTCTCAAACAGTATGAGTCCCTCGTTAATGAACTCTTGAGCGGTTTGCACATCTTCGAGACGCAAGTAGTACCAAGCCAAATCATACACAAGGCATTCCGCCAAGAGCACTTCTTTGCCCAAGGCGCGAGACGCATTGACTGCGAGTTCAACGATTTCACAATAGTCCCCCCAGGCTCCTCGAAGTCTGAGGAAGTCAGCTATGTATCTGCGAAAGCCGATGAGATTTTCCCATGATTTGAGCCGACCCCCAACTCTTACTGCGGCTAAGATGTTCTGAGACTCTCCATCAAGCAAATTCAGGTCGTTGTTTTCCCTAGCGCCTTCAGCAAACCTCAAAAAGCAATCCACAAATCGTGCGCTGGATAGTTTTCGAAACTCACGGAACTCTTCGCTGTTTAAGGCTGCTGCACAGTAGGTATACATCAAGGGATGCATAGTATAGTATTCTTGACCGCTTTCATCGCGAACGACCTCCAGATATGATGCATTGAAGCGAGAAGCCAGTGCGTCTCGGAAGCGCTCTTTGGAGAGACCACTGGTTCCGTGCAACTCGTTTGGCTTGGCACGCCCTATAAAGTAAGTCATCGCAAGGAGAATCTGCCGTAGATCTTCCGAAATAATCATTTGATTGTTCCAGGAAGAATCGAACAGGTCAGAGAAAAAGTCATCTGGCCTGTCAGGTTGCCATTGGATTTTCGTGACTTCCTCTTCCCAGTCCGAAAACGTCATTTCTTTCAATTGCCCGACGGCGATTTGCATGTATTTTGGCAGCCCCTGAAGAATTTCCCAAACTCGTTTCCATTGCTGTTTGGTTAGGTTGCGAGCACCCGGCTGCGACTTCATCATCTTTAAGGATTTTTGGAACGGGAGCTTGCGCAACCTCTTGTTGTAAATGGGGAGTCTTGCTAGGGTTGGTGATACAACACGAGTTGTTATCAGGACACGTATGCATGGACAGTTTTCGTCGCTCGAAGGACAGATAGGCAAGGACTCGATGAAACGAGCAACCTTTTCCTCCTCATCGGGATTTTCCAGTAGACCTTCGTAGTTGTCGAAAATCAGAAGAGAGCGAGTAGCGGCAAGCAACTCTCGGACGCGGGCGGTTTTGACTTCCGGATCGCCAATGGATACAATTTCGCTGGTGGGATTCGCGACCTTTGCAATACTGTCCAGTACAAATCCCAAGGTGATGGGTTTCGCTTTCCCCTCTGGGCCGTATTGTCTCAGGTCTAGCCAGACGATGAACTTGAAAGGCTGATGACGCTCGACACACTTCCAGGCTGCCACAAGTGCGACCGTGCTCTTTCCCACACCACCAAAACCGGATGCCAATATCACCGGCTTGTCATGTGCCTCAAATGAGCTAAGAAGGAACTCTATCTCTTGGTCTCGGCCAATCACGTTGATCGGCTTAATCAAAAGGTTGTGTCGAACTTTTCCGAGATTATTCGGGGGGTACCCCGGTAGCGTTCGGTACTCCACTGCTCTCTTGATGGCTAGGCTAAACTTCTTCAGATATTCGTTTTGATCGGGCACTGGAAGGGCCTCAAGAGGTCTGAGTAGCTGGTTCGGCAGTTTAAACGCCTGAAATTCTACAAGGTCTGACTCTTCGAAATTACAGTGCTGTGTAATTAGAATGAGGATCGGTAGACCCATCTCTTTTGCTCGTCTCAAGAGTCTCGGCAGCTCTATCTGCCCGATGAAGTCGGACGCGAGGAAGGCTGGACCTACAAGCAGCACGGCCGCTTCTGCGCAATCAAGGGCTTTCTCGATCTCATGCTGCCATTCATTGCCTGGCTGAATCTTGCTGTCGTCCCAGAACTCAAAATGATATCGCTTCTCCAGAGGCTTAACATGACGTCTGAGTCGTTCCAACCACTCATGATCAACTTGATCGAGAACCGCGTAGCTCACAAACACAATTCTGTCCGAGTAACCTTCTCTTTCCATGTCCAGCCTCCTCCCAACAGCCTATGCTCACTTTCCGGTCAACCCGATCTCCGCAACAACTGTCGCCTTTTCTGGAGACATATAAAAGTCGTTCACTACCAATTGGGCCTGTTGAACACACATTCGACCCAATGAAACCTCGCAATTTTTGTCCAGACAGGCAATCATCTCCGAGCCCTCCTGGGCTTTAAACCTTGCCAGTGTAATGTGTGCACCTCGGCTGCGATAGCGTTCGTCCAAGCCTTGTCCCAGCCCTGCGGCGCGGAGTCTATACCGCAGCATCTCGCGTATGGCCTCTAAAGTGCCGCCCACCGGAAACCCTTTCGCAATAATGCTGTTTGGCGTGGCCCCAACGCCCATGAACTCGACCTCAAAGGGTGAGAAAAGGGTCAGCACTTCTCGGATCGTCCGCTCGTAAAGCTCCAGAGGGATTTTCTTCACATCAAAGGTTTCGCAGGCTGTTATGAGAGAAATGATTGTGAAGTGAAAACGCGACGATTCATAATAGAAATGACATGGCGCCACCTTGCTCAGATATTCATTAACGGCTGTCAGTTGTCGTGCCACTTGCGGAGATGGGCGTACAATTAACGTTAGCCCGCGTCGCAGATCATTCTTCAGATCGTCCAGGAAGGGAGCAATCTGGATAGTCTGCTCCTGAAGAGCGTGGTTGCCATGCTCACACAGATCTCGGTAAATGGTTGGCAAAAGATCCGACTCATGGCAGTCCTTCGCTGTGACCCGGCAAAGGAAAGAGGTCCGGCCATGCCGGAATTCGTAGGGCCGTGTTCGCCGATCCCGGAATCCCGAGAAGGTACGTTGGTATGGCTGCTGACGGATGAAAACCAGAGCGCCTGTTTCTGCGTCGATTCCCGTAACCGCTTCGCTTATTTCGCGACAGACAGCAAACCCAAAGTACGCAGTCTTCCCAATGCCCTGCAACATTTCGTAGGCACGGGCACCTTTAACAAAAACCGCATCGCAGTGTTTCAAACGGTCTGCTACGCTTTGCGATATTTTAAGACCGTTGACCGTGCCTAATCTCGGTCCATCTGCACAAATTTCCAGTCGGCCATTCTTATTCTGCAACTTGAGTGACTGGAAAACCGGTTTTTCCAGAAGCCGCATCACATCCTCATAGCTGGCATCATTGCCATACTGCCTCGCTCTTGGTATCAGGGATACTGTGAGATTCGGGTTGTGATACAATTGTCGCTCGATGAATTTAAGATCGAATATGGTTTCGATATAGTCGTCCGTGAAAACAACAAGGGTTCTCGGTTGGCCACAGAGAATTTGCTTCTCATAGTCTTGCCAATAGTCAAGAGCCATTCCTTCCTCTACCTTCTCACAAAGACGATGAAGGGTTACGTTTACCTGCTCGCGGGAACTTTTACAAAGGTCAAGTGGAATAATGCCTGGGGTGTGGATCTGGGAAGTGGCCGCTGCTGAGGTTTTCAAGTTAAGGCCGAGGAGTCCGGCTGCAAGGGATATTTTCAATAATTCGTGTAAGGGCCATTCGTCCAATCCGGCAACGATGGCAAGTGCGATGGCTCCGCCCATTTCGTTGAGCGCTTTATACGTGTTGAGCTCGCATTCCGTTTCCCCAAAAAGCAGGGCAAGGGTCAACCGACGAAAAATATCCGTGTATTCCTGCAAGGCAATCATATCACACAAACGTCGGCCGTTTTCGAACTTGTGAGACAAAAGATCCAAGACGTCGTCTTCGATGTTGCAAACTCCTATCATACCGGCATCTAATCGACCCACGTCCTTCATGGCTTTGATTTCGCGCTTGATTTCTCTTCTCACCCAGGGGCCATAGCCAATACTTGTTTCCCCGCACAGGAAATCAGGATTTTGATCGATCTCACCGATGGCGAACGTTCCGGGAAAGTAGTCACCCCCAAAAAGTTCAATTACGTCGGCAGGTCTTGCGGGTTCTGGAGGGAAACCAAGAATCAGCCTGAAAACCATTTCTTCGGTCTCTCGGTCGGTTTGGACGTTGCTATCAATCTGACCCGCTGCCATGAGCGATTGGGTTACTTTTTCGAAAGTCCCAGCCATTTTCACGGATTCCTTTTCTGGTTTGTGAGTGAGCGTTAAACCTGCGGTAGTGATACTCCTTTCAATCGGGCTGTATCCCTCGCGAGACAAAACCATTTTGCGGATCGCACTTCTAACCTCTGACCGTTTGTATGCTTCGTTCAGAATAGCCTCAACATAGCCGAAATCACTTCGCGTATCAAAGTACTGTCCTTCGAATTCGTAGCCATAGATTCTTTGACCTTTTTCCCGCAATTCTTCCATCGCGTCGATTAGTTGGACTTCACCTTCATAGCCAGGCGGCGTATTCTCCAGTATCACAAAGATCTCTGGGGGTAGGATAAACCGGCCTATGATCGCAAGATCCGATAGATGTTCGTGCTTTTTCGGGTCTGGTTTTTGGATCAATTTTGTTATTTCCCAAACTCGCTCGCGAACGTACGGCCCTTTGGGTAATTTGCGCGACGTTGCCTCATCCAGGCACTTAATACCTACATTTCCATAAGTAGAGAGACGTTCCAAAGGAACCCGATGAATTGCAACTATAGGGCACTTCAACTCCTTGTAGATTCCCATGAGAGATTCCATGCAAGGGATTCCCGTTTCCATCAGGTCATTGGGTAGAATAACGGCAAAAGGCTCATTTCCAACAAGTACCTGTGCGTTTAGTACTGCGACGCCCAAACCCTGATATTGTCCCCTAGGTTTTGCGGGTGTTGACGAAAAATGGGCCATATTGGGAATCTTCTGCACTACCTTCAAAGCCTCTTTTTTCTGCCTTTGCTCTAAGCAAGCCTCTAAATCCAAGGATGGGCTAAAGTATTCTTCGATAGAGCGATTATTTGGTGTGATAACGAAAATGATCTGCTCAATTCCCGCAGTAACCGCTTCGTCCACGACATAGTGAATGACGGGTTTGTTCATGATCGGAAACATAGCCTTGGGAACAGCCTTTGTTGCGGGCAAGAAACGTGTACCCCAGCCACCTACGGGCAATACTGCTTTTCTAGGCATGATTCATTCTCTTTCAATTTTTCAATCCAGGGTTTTAGATTAGATTTGAAATAAAAAAGCCGAGCTACCCCCATAAATCAGGTAACCCGGCTCGCTTAAAAGCTCCGTGGTTTTCCGTCCCCACCTTGCGGTGAGTTTGGCTTTATCTGAAAATTATCCTAACAAATTCATATAATGTGATATCCAATTTGTAAATATGGTAAATTGCCACACCTATTAAAAATTATAAACATACTGAAAGAGTCGCAATGGCAACATTATCTTTTGGCAGATACATACACTTTAAGATGTTCCTGAGTATTCTTGGCGAGTTACAAGGAAGAAAGTTTATTGTGATTTTGAATAGCCCTTGATGACGTGCTGACTCTGTGTAGCAAAATGTTCAATTGCATCTGCCGCATCACTCACAAAATTATGGAATTTAAATTGAGCATGAAGGGCGCTGATTGAATTTAAGCATAAGCATAACGTGACACTAACTTATGCGTAAATTGATTGACCTTTTGATAAATAAAATTAATCTGAGCGTTAGAAATTTAGCGTTTTCATCATGCGGCAGGAGCAGGCATGGCTCGCTCCTTTCTTCCTTCAGAAATCAACCTCTCGTCAACTGTCGGTATTTGATGCGGTGGGGCTGTTCCGCCGCGGCGCCCAGGCGTTTTTTGCGGTCAGCCTCGTATTCCGAATAGTTGCCGTCAAAAAAAGTCACCTTGCTGTCTCCCTCAAAGGCGAGGATGTGGGTGGCGATGCGGTCAAGAAACCAGCGGTCGTGGCTGATGACCACCGCACAGCCGCCGAAACTTTCCAGGGCCTCTTCCAGGGCGCGTAGGGTATTGACGTCCAGGTCATTGGTCGGTTCGTCAAGCAGAATGACATTGGCTCCCTGCTTGAGCATCCTGGCCAGATGGACCCGGTTGCGCTGGCCGCCGGAAAGCTGACCGACCTTCTTCTGCTGATCGGACCCGGAAAAGTTGAAGCGTGCCACATAGGCCCTGGAGTTGACCTCACGGTTGCCTAAAACGATGACATCAAGGCCGTCGGAGATAACCTCCCAGATGCTTTTGTCAGGGGCAAGATCTTCCCTGCTCTGGTCCACATAGGCCAGCTTGACGGTGTCACCCAGGCGGATGGTGCCGGAATCAGGCTTGTCCTGGCCGGTGATCATCTTAAACAGGGTGGTCTTGCCGGCACCGTTTGGGCCGATGACGCCGACAATGCCGCCGGGCGGCAGGGAGAAGCTCATCTCATCCACCAGCAGTTTGCCGTCATATGCCTTGCTCACCTTGTCCGCCTCAATAACCACATTGCCCAGTCGGGGACCCGCCGGAATATAGATCTCCAGATCCTTGGTCCGCTTTTCATTCTCCTGGCTGAGCAGATCCTCATAGGATTTGATCCTGGCCTTGGCTTTGGCACGCCTTCCTTTGGGGTTCATGTTGATCCACTCAAGCTCGCGCTGCAGGGTCTTCTGTCGTTCTGTTTCCTGTTTTTCCTCGGTCTGCAGGCGTTTTGCCTTCTGTTCAAGCCAGGAGGAATAATTGCCCTTCCAGGGGATGCCATGGCCGCGGTCGAGTTCCAGAATCCAGCCTGCCACGTTGTCGAGGAAATAACGGTCATGGGTGACGGCGATGACTGTCCCTTCATAGCGCTGCAGATGGTGCTCAAGCCAGGCCACGGATTCCGCATCCAGATGGTTGGTCGGTTCGTCGAGCAGCAGGATATCCGGTTTCTGCAGCAGCAGCCGGCACAGGGCGACCCGCCTTTTTTCACCGCCGGAAAGCACCTTGACAGTGGTGTCGCCTGCCGGGCAGCGCAAGGCATCCATGGCCATCTCAAGTTTTGAGTCAAGGTCCCAGGCCTCCAGGGTGTCAAGTTTTTCCTGCACCTCGCCCTGGCGCGCGATGAGATCGTTCATCTCGTCATCAGACATGGGTTCGGCGAACTTTTCGTTGATGCGGTTGAATTCCGCCAGCAGATCGACGGTGGTCTGCACCGCCTCTTCCACTACCTCCTTGACGGTCTTGTTCTGGTCAAGCATCGGCTCCTGCTCAAGCAGACCCACGGTCAGCCCCGGGGAAATGGAGGTCCGGCCTTGAAAATCGCGATCAACCCCGGCCAGAATCCGCAGCAGGGAGCTTTTGCCTGAGCCGTTGAGGCCGAGTACGCCGATTTTTGCCCCATAGAAATAGGAAAGGTTGATATTTTTTAATACCGGTTTTTTATCATAGAATTTACTGACTCCGATCATGGAGTAGATAATCTTATTTGGTTCGTTGCTCATGTATTGCTCCTTGTGGTAATTTCCATGTTCTTCACGCCAAACGGCAGAGAACAGGCTAAAATAGCATAGTAGGGGAATTTACACCAGAGAGAAATATCCCTTCAATCTGTCTGTTGGGTGTCGGACCAGCAGACGCTCCGGTTGCGCCCCCTGGCCTTGGCGTGATACAGCGCCTGGTCCGCCCTTTTGATCAGATCGTTTTTGTTCTGCGCATCCTGGGGAAAGGAGGCCAGGCCAAAGGACATGGAAATCTTACTGCTGCTGCCGTTATGGGGGAATTCCAGAGCACTGATGGCCCGGCGCACCCTCTCTACCTGTTTAAGCGCCCCGGTGATATTGGAATTCTCGAGCAGCAGGGCAAATTCTTCGCCCCCGTAACGGGCGGCAAGGTCCACTTGTCGGACCGTACCCGCCAGCACCCTGGCCACCTCCTGCAGGACGGCATCGCCAAAGGGATGCCCATAGGTATCGTTTATCTTTTTGAAGTAATCGAGATCGCAGAGCACCATGGTCAGGGGAATAGATTGGCGCAGGGCCCGCTGCAGCATGTTGTCAAAGGCATGCTGGAAGGTGCGGTGATTGGCAAGCCCTGTCAGGCCATCCGTGGTGGCCATTTGGTAGATTCTTTCGTGGGCACGCCCCAGTTCGATCTTGGTGGTAACCTGGCAGGCAATGATTTCCAGTATTTCCCGCCGCTCCCTGGGAAACATATCAGATTTTCTGCCGGCAACGGTCAGGGCGCCGATGGCCTCCTGATCCCCTTTCAGCAGGGGTAGGATGAGCAGGGATTCCAGGCCGGCGATGCGCATGCTGCTGCTGAATACCGGGATATCCTCCTGAAAGTTGGCATGGGTCGGCATCCAGCGGCGCAGTTTGATGGCCTGCCCCACCAGTCCGTCATCCGCCGGGAAGGAAAGGTCGTTAAAGTGGCTGGACTTGGGGCCGCTGGCAATGACAATGCGGTGCTCTTCGCCCTCCAGCAGGCTGATGGCGATGAAGTCGGCTGAGGTCAGCTGTTTGACGGTTTTAATGGTGGCCTCAAAGACGGCCTGCAGCCCCAGCACCTGGTTCAACTCCAGCATGCCCATGCAGATCTGGTGGATGGCCTCCATGTTGCGGTTGGTTTCTTCCATTTTATGGGTGAAACGCAGATCATGGGAGAGTTTGCGGCAGGTGAGATCCACCACCTCACGCTCCTGCTGTGTCCAGGGAGACTCGTTTTCCCGGTCAAGGCAGAGTATTGCCGTGGCGGGGAGCCCGCTCTGTTCGGCACTTTCCGGTCCGGCAGCGATGGTGATGGACAGGGCCAGCAGACTGCCGGTTTTGCTGTCGGCAGCATAGTAGGGGATGGAGAGATGCGGCGGTACCGGGCTGACGGCAATCTCCGGGCAGCCGGGACGCAGTCCGCCGATAATGCCGCTGCCCCGGGGGAAAGGCTCATGGACAATATCATCGCGCAGGCTGGCCACACTGAGTATCTGCAGGTTTTTGTCCCCGGGGCCTGCCCATAACAGAATGGCGGTGGTCAGATCAAGGGTCTGCCGCAGGATCTCAAGCTGCAGATGCACATTGTCCCCCGAGGGCAGCGATTGGGGACGGGGGGAGAACTGCAGATCATTCTGGCCGGACGGAGGCGGGGAAGGCGCAGAAATGCGGCGCTTCGTAACCACTTTCTTTTTTTTGAACCGCCATATTGCCAGAAGAAAGACGACAACCGCCACGAGTCCTATGCCGAGCCACACAATGAGATTTTCCATATGGTCAATTACGGATGAAATCATAAAAAATACGATTTTATCGGCTTCAGGCTGTTAGACTTCTTGCTTTATTGCCTTGCTCCGGCCTGGGCGGAGTTGTTTTCCCTGTTCGTCATTTTCTGGTTGCTGTGGCAATTGTCGCATGCCCCGCAACGGTCGGCATGATCCATGCCGAAATAATCATGGATGAGCGCCTTGCGGCACCCATCTGTTTTAATATAACAGACCATGAAATGCAGTTTTTTTTGTTCAGCAAGCATTTTATCCGCAATTTTTTTTTGGCTGAGTTCGGCAGGCAATAGCGCTGCAATATGCAGATCGTGGTTTTCAAGGCTGCCCTCTGTCGTGCCGTAACGATCAAACATGGCTATGGCTGTCTCCAGCCGGAAATCAAATCTGTTTTTAAAGAGTAGTCTTTCCTTCAGCCATTCGCTGCCGCCGCTGTTTGCCGCATCGGGGTCGTCAGCCAGCAGCTGATAAAGACGGTGGTAAAAGTCGGCATCAGGATTGTTCCATTTGATGAAATCCATCTGGATGAGCAGATCCTGTTCATCATAGAGCAGGGTGCAGTCCGAGCGGGCACCGTCCCGCCCGGCCCGACCGATTTCCTGGTAATAGGCCTCCATGGAACCTGGCACCTCGGCGTGGATGACATGGCGGATATCGGCCTTGTCAATACCCATGCCAAAGGCATTGGTGGCCAGAATCAGATCAATGCCGCCGGTCATGAACAGGTTCTGGATGCGGCGGCGTTCCTCCTTGCCCAGCCCGCCATGATAACAGCAGTGGGCAATGTTGCTGCGGTCAAGCAGGTAGCTGAAGCGTTCCAGGGTTTTGATCAGGGAAAAGTAGACAATGGTGCTGCCCGGCTGCCGTTGGCATTGCCTGGTAATGGCCTCGAGCTTGGCGTCATCTCCGTGTAAATCTTTGACACTGACATGGAGGTTGGGGCGGTTGATCCCTTCGTGAAAGATTTTGATGGCCTCGGGTTTGAGTCCGAGCTGGGTAATGATGTCCTGCTGCACCTCAGGGGTTGCCGTGGCGGTCAGGGCGATGGTGAGGGGACTTCCCAGCAGATCGCGGAACTCTTTGAGCCGGGTGTAGTCCGGCCGGAAATCATGGCCCCACTGGCTGATGCAGTGTGCTTC
Organism: Pseudomonadota bacterium; assembly: GCA_018897105.1. Classification (GTDB taxonomy): domain Bacteria; phylum Desulfobacterota; class Desulfobulbia; order Desulfobulbales; family SURF-16; genus SURF-16. The sequence continues at coordinate 113,351 of JAHILF010000011.1, read as the reverse complement.
ATCCACTGCCAGCAGGCTGATGGGGCGCCGGGCGATGAGCGCGGCAAACTCGGGTTTGCGGAAACGCTCCGGGGTAACGTAAAGGAGTTTGTAGGCTCCTTTGCCAAGCGCCTGCAATTTTTTTTCCCGCTCGGCTTTGGAGAGCGATGAATTGATAAAGGCCGCATCGATATTTTTGCGGCGCAGACCGTCCACCTGATCCTTCATCAGGGCAATAAGCGGAGAGATCACCAAAGTAAGACCCGGCAGCAGCAGGGCCGGGATCTGATAACAGACGGATTTACCCATGCCGGTGGGCATGAGCACCAGGGCGTGGTTGCCTGCCAGGAGATGATCAATGATTTCCTGCTGGCACCCCCGAAAGGAGCAGTGGCCGAAATATTTCTGCAGAATCTGCAAGGATGTCATGGTCGTCAATCTACCATTTTTATGGCTGGCACACGAATGAAAAAGGTTTTTTGTATAACTATTGACATCTGAATAGAAAATCTCGATAATATTTCAGTTTTCGTTGTTAGGTAAAAAGGGCTTCACCTGGAAAGAGGGAGTAAACCTTGCCGAAACTCGTAAAAAAAGGAGGAACAGATGGATGCAAAAGAAATGAAGAAGATTCTGGCTGGTGTGGGTATTGCCGGCCTGCTGAGCGGCCTGCCCATGGGTAGCGGTGTCGCCTTTGGCGGCAGTGGCTGAGGCGCAAAAGGAGACAGTGCAGTTGGCACTGAAAAGACAGAGGCAGTCGGCGCAGGCAGTGGCTGAGGCGGTACCAAAGGGAGTGCGGTCAGCACTCAAGAAGAAGTAACAAAGCAAGAAGAAGCGACAAAGACTGAGGGTGCGGTTGAAGGCGATGAGAAGGCAACTGCTGCCCCGGTAGAGGAAGAAAAGAAGGCACCAATCGGCTCCAGTGGCTGAAGCGGTTCTAAATAGCAGTGCGGTCCGCACTGCAGAGATTTTTTCCGTCAATGAAATAACATTTTCGTCTGACACTTTTCATTCAGGGGCAGGAGCGAGTCATCCTGCCCCTGAATTATTTTTACAGATTTTCATAATGGTTCCTGCATGAGACCAGAACTCATTTTTCCGGTATGTTTTTCCTTTCTTGACGACAGGCAACAGCAGCAGCTTCTTGCCGAAAATGGAGAAATCTTTACCCCGGAGAATCTTCCGTCAACCATCACCAAACTGCAGGAAAGTTTACAGCTTCCCCCCTATTTCCCCGAACTGGCAAGGCTTGAGCTCGCCTTTTTTCAGATGCAGTCAATGGGTTTTACCGCCATTTCGGCGCAGATTGACCAGATCACCGTCAATCCGACCTTGCAATTATTGAAGCTTAACTGGAAAAATTTATGTTCATTGCTGCCGGAAAGTAAGCACAGGGGGCATTCTTCTCCCCAGCCTGAGGAGGAGTTCGTCCTTATCTATTGCCAGCCCGTCACCGGCAAGGTTGTTATAAGAGAGGCCCGCGATGAGGACCTGCTGGCGCTTAAAATCGTCGTGGAGCAGATCAGGCCGGAGGCAGCGGCAGCAGAAGGCAAGGTTGCGGTAGGGGTGATAGACCGGGTACTGGACCGGGCGGCAGGACAGGGCATTTTGCTGAAACCGCCATCTGCTATCCGCCGCAACCCGCAGACATTTCCCAGGGGGGAGGATATCGCCGAGAGTTATTTCTTCTCACCGGTTTTTACCCTGCAATGGCATATCACCCAGGTCTGCGATCTGCACTGCAAACACTGTTACGACCGCAGCGACCGGGTTGCCCTGCCCCTGGCCAAGGGCCTGGCCATTCTCGATGATCTGCGCAGTTTCTGCCGCGAATATCATGTGCAGGGCCAGGTTTCCTTTTCCGGCGGCAATCCCCTGCTGTACCCCTATTTTCTGGAACTCTACCAGGCGGCGGTGGACCGCAACCTGATGGTGGCAATTCTCGGCAATCCCGCCCCGCGTGCTACCATGGAAAAGATCATTGCCATACAAAAGCCTGAGTTTTTTCAGGTAAGCCTTGAAGGGCTTCTGGAACATAATGATTATATCCGGGGCAAGGGCCATTTTGCCCGGGTGATGGATTTTCTTGATCTGCTGCGGGAACTCGGCATCTACTCCATGGTGATGCTGACCCTGACCCGGGACAATATGGATCAGGTGCTGCCCCTGGCGGAGTTGCTGCGTGACCGGGTGGACCTGTTTACCTTCAACCGGCTCGCCATGGTGGGGGAAGGGGCCAGTCTGCAGTCCGTGCAGCCGCAGGATTATGCCGGTTTCCTCGGGAAATACCTGGCCGCGGCCCGGGAAAATCCCTGTATCAGTCTCAAGGATAATCTTATGAATATTATCCGCCGCCAGGAAAATCAGCCGCTTTTCGGTGGCTGCGCCGGCCACGGCTGCGGAGCGGCTTTCAACTTCTTTTCCATCCTGCCGGATGGCGAGGCCCATGCATGCCGTAAGCTTCCCTCTCACATCGGTAATGTCTTTGAGCAAAGCATCAGCGCTATCTACCATGGCGAGCCGGCCCAAAGATATCGAGCCGGATCAGCGGCCTGCGTCGTCTGCCCTATCAGGCCGGTCTGCGGCGGTTGCCTGGCGGTTGTCCATGGCTTCGGCCTTGACGTCTTCAAGGACAAAGATCCTTACTGTTTTTTCCCGGAGACGCCTGCCGGGCAGGGCTGTTAAGATCATCCGCTGAGAATTTGCTGCAGGATGTTTTCCACCATGGTTCTGACAATCTCCTCATCCTCCATGACATGTATGGTGCCCTTCTGTTCCGTCAGCGCCACTTGCTCTTCAGCTTTACCTGCCGCCATTGATTCCCTGCAGGCGGGCAGCTCGATTTCAAAGCAGGTACCCTGTCCCGGCGTGGAGGAAACTGTTATGAAGCTGCCATGATTGGGGATAATCGAGCGGCAAATGGCAAGCCCAAGACCGCTGCCAGACTCTTTTGAGGTGAAATAGGGAGTGGAACTGGAGCTATTTGCCAAAATTGGAGATTAGCTGCTATACTCTGATAAGGTGTAAGGATAAAAAACAGCCGCCTGGCGGCTGCCATCAGCAAAAAAAACAGACAGAGGACAAGTGATGAAAGTCGGGATTATCGGCACGGGCAAGCATGGCTCCCGCTATGCCGGGCATATTGTCAAGGATATTGCCGGACTGGAGCTGGTCGCCATCTCCAGACGATCGGCTGTTGGCCTGGAGCAGGCGAGAAAGTGGCATGCCCGCTATCATGCCGACTGGCATGATCTGGTGCATGATCCTGAGGTTGAAGCGGTGATCTCCGTCACTCCCCCCACCCTCAATCTTGCCATTGCCCGCTACTGCGCCGTGATGCGTAAACCCCTGCTGGTGGAAAAACCCCTGGCTGCCGACAGCAGGAGCGGTGCCGAGATGGTTGCCCTTTTCAAGGATGCGGACCTGCCCCTCACGGTGGGGCATACCTTGCGCTATAACGACATCATTCAGGGATTGCGCCGTAATCTGGCCAGTGCAGGGCGACTGTTCAGCTTTTCCGCCTGCCATCGGCTGGAACCTTCTTCGCTGGCGTGGCTGGAGGATGCAGCCACCGCAGGGGCGGGGGTCATTCTGCACACCGCCGTGCACATGTTTGATGCCCTGCGTTATATCACCGGCCTGGAAATCAGGCGGGTACGGGCATCCCGTTATCAGATCCATAACCCGAACCTGGAGGACCTGTTCACCGCCCAGCTGGAGTTGGCTGATGGGGTGGTGGGCACGGTGGATTCGAGCAAAGTCGGCAAGGGCAGATGCGGCCGCTATGAGTTTGTCGGGCTGGTCGGCGAGCTGCATGGCGATCAGGTGCATGGCCGATTGGAGTTCATCCAAGGCGGGACCATCATGCCTCTCGGCCATGTGCCACCGGCCCCGGCCATTGTCCCGCTGCTCACTGACTGGCTGGCCTTGCTCAGGGGAGATGGGGCCAATCCCATCAGCGGCGAGGCGGGACTGGCCGCGCTGTCCGTCTGCGATGCCTGTCTGCGTTCCGCGCAGCTCGGCGGGTGGGTGGAGGTTGAAATACCGGCTATGAGTTGATTTTCTTCATCAGCCAGGCCATATTGCGGCCCAGGTCCTGCATGGTCTTGATCCCTTCCTGGTCATTTAACACCTCGCCGGGATCGCGGCCGATGCCGATGTTCCAGTAGGAGGAGCCGACAATGATCATCTGGCCGATGGTGAAAAAATTGTTGAGCGAATTGAAGACATGGGAGGCGCCGGCCCGGCGCACGGCGACCACGCCGGCGCCCACCTTTCTTTTGAACATGTCCCCGTTGGCGCGGGACACCATGCCGCAGCGCTCGATCAGCCCTTTCATGGAGGCGGAAACATCGGCAAAATAGGTTGGCGAGCCCAGCAGGATGCCGTCGGCCTCGCTCATCTTGGCGATAGCCTCATTGATGATATCGTTATCAACGGCGCACTGCTGGTTTTTCCGTTCAAAACATTTGTAGCAGGCGATACATCCCGGTACGGCCCTGCCGGCCAGCTCGATCAGCTCCGTCTCAATGCCTTCCCTGGCGATTTCCTCGAGCACCTGTTGCAGCAGGGTGGCGGTATTGCCCCCCTTGCGGGCGCTTCCGTTAAATGCGACGACTTTCATGGTTGTTTCTCCTCTCAAAAAAAAATCTTGGTGTAGCTTCTGATTATTGGCTAAATGGTAAATAATTGCGGTAGGTAATGCCTTGCCAGGGTAAATCAGGCAGGTTTAACGCGTACGTTTTTTCATCAGGCAGACCCAGTTGCGGTGGGCGGAGGCATGGTTGGTGTCAAAGTGGTTGGACTTAAGCAGCTGAATTTCAAAAAAGGATTCCACCGCACTGATGATATCCAGGGCCGAACACTGGGGCGGGCCTGGAGTATCGCGGATTTCATCGCGATTGCCCACCAGCGACAGCCATAGACCGTCTTTACGCAGCAGGGAGGCTGATTTTTCAGCGAAACGCCGGCGTTCCTCGGCGCTGTCAAAGGAATGGAAGCAGCCCCGGTCAAAGAGAAAGGCAAAAGGGACCCCCCCGGGCACCTCTTCGTTAAGAAAGTCAAGGCGGAGAAAGGTGCAGGCGACTTGTGCCTCCGCCGCCTTGGTCATGGCCTGCTTGATGGCGAGTTCCGTCACATCGCAGCCGGTGGCGGTAAATCCATGCCGGGCAAGCCAGATGGTGTTGTTGCCGGTTCCGCAGCCGATGTCCAGCGCCGCTCCGGGGGAAATGGCATAATCTCTGACCATCTCGATGAGATTGCCATCCGGCCGATGCAGCTCCCAGGGGGTGTCCCCTGCCTCATACATTTCTTTAAACATCTTTTCCATCATTTCTTCAGACCAGCTCGCAGCTCTGCACCGGCAGCCAGCACTTTCTGCCGTCGTTTAATTCCACCCGCAGCCAGTTCGTCCTTTTCTCCAGCAGCCTAAACTCCGTGCCGGCATGCAGTGGGGCGGTGAAACTCGGCTGGTAATTCCGCCCGTCTCCCTGGCGGGCCACCACTTCGGAGGTGACGATAACCCCGGTGGCCGGGCTTGCCGCGAGCTGCTCAAAAAGCAGGGAAGTGGCAAAAAGCAGGCTAAGCGCCAGCAGAGAGCCGGTCAGCCACCTGGATACAGGCACAGGGGTGAAAGACATGAGGCCGGCCGCCAGCCAGAACAGGACATAGCAGCCGGAAAAAAGCAGCAATCGCGTATGGTGGGACAGATCGTAATGCCAGAAAAAGAGGGTTTGCAGCAGCTTTTCCCCCTGCTGGGCGGGGATGACGTCCTGGCGTTTACTTAAGACATAGGCAAGGTTCTGGGTGATGTTTTCGTCGCCCGGCATCAGTTTTTCCGCCCGCCGGTAATTGACAAGGGCCCGGCCGATATCATCAAGGGCGACATAGGTGTTGCCGATATTGTAGTAAAGCCTGCCGTTATGCACATCCCTCGCGATCTGCTCATAGCGGAGCAGGGCCTTTTCATAAAGCTGTCTGGTCTGCTTGGGATCATCGGCGGAGTTGGCCTGATGGAAGAAGGAATTGGCCTCTGCGAAAATGCTGCTGTCTTGCTGGCCGGCAAAACCGGGTACCGCTCCAGAGAAAAGAAAACAGAACAGCAGGAAGATGAGGGGTAAGGAAAATATCTTCATTTGGGGACTCTGTAACTTTGTTAATGAACAGGGAAAAAGCTCTGCACGCATAGCTCCTGCCTGTCTAAAAAATGTAGTAAATCAACACATTGCAAGGCCTGAACCCGGTAAAATCTGCAAAAAACGCTTACAGCGGCAGCGCTTTTGCCGTCTTCGCTTGACACAGGGGGAAAGTCCGTCATAATCAATTACATAGGCAAAAAAAATTGCAATTTTATTTTATTAATCAATCATACCCGGATTATTTTATGTCTTCACCAGAAAAAATTCGCAGGGACAGGGACAGGAATAAGTTTTCCATTCTCGGGCTGTTTGAATGTCAAAGCGAAAGTTTCCTCGGCTGTTTTTTTCAAAGATGCCTGAATACCAGCATTGCCGGTAAATTGATCGGTATGCTGGTTGTCTCACTGGCCGGCTTTGCCATTCTCATCATGCTCAATATCACCTCGCTGCAGAAAATCGCCCAGCGCAATCATGACATCAGGGATATATCCATTCCCCAGTACAAGGTTGGGCAATATATTCTGCGCAGCATCAACGGTTTTAAGATTTCCCTGCTGCATATCCTCTATGGTTCTGATATCTCCAAAGATGATCGCAATGTACTGTCCAACCAGCAACGTCTGGCCGATATGGGGCGCATGATCAACTCCCTGCAGTATGGCGGACCGGTTTTTGACGTGGCCAAGGTGTCCGGGAACACCCTTGATGTTTTCAACGTTGCCCCTGACGATAATCCCGGGATGATTGCCGTTATTGCCGACATCCATGAGGAGTATCTGCTGGTTGATAAGACATATCAAAATTTTATAAGTTCCCTGGGAAATGCCTCAGCTGAAGAAGAGCACAATGAACAGCTTGACGATCTGCTGGCAAGCCTTGACGAGATGTACGAACTGGTGGTGGTCATGACGGTTGAGGTCAATAAACGGCATAGCGCGCAATTTCTGGAGCTGGAAAATATCATCAACAACTCCATGTCGCGCTCCCTGTGGATAGGAGTGGCTATTGCCGCTGTTCTGACCGTGGCCACCATGCTCTATATTCTGATTATCGTCGTTCCGCTGCGCAGTATCCTTGAAAAAATTACATTCATCGCCAAGGGAGAGGGCGACAGAGCCCAGCCCATTGAGGTGAAAAGCAATGATGAGGTGGGGCAGCTGGCCCAGCAGCTCAATACCTTGGTTGACAATATTTTCAGTCTGAACTCGTTCAAAGCCATCATCGAGGAGGAGGAATCCACCACCGAGGTCAATCAGCGTCTGGCTGCCTTGCTGAAAGAACGACACAGACTGGATAAGATCTTTATTTATGAGCTGAGCGGCAACAAAAACAATATGATCGTGGCCTTTGCCTCGCATATTGACGACGTGTGCAGCCCTGAAATACTTGAGGATGCAAATTTCTGCCGGGCAAAGCGCACGGGGCATGACATTTCTTCCCTGGAATTTCCCCATATCTGTAAACAGTTTCCCCATAAGGACAGGCTCGAACACCACTGCATTCCCATGATAGCCAACGGCAGGGTGGTGGGGGTTGTGCAGTTCCTCCACCCGAAAGACTGTTCGCTGGAAAGCCTGGAGGACTTTGAGCAGATGGTAAAAAGGGCTGCCCGTTATATCAAGGAAGCCACGCCGGTTATTGAAGCGAAACGATTTGCCTCGGCCCTGCATGAGACCACCATGCGTGATCCCATGACCGATCTCTATAACCGCCGTTTCCTCGAAACATATACGGATACCCTGGTGGCCAGCACCATCCGCCGGAAAACCAAGGTGGGCATTCTCATGTGCGACATGGATTTTTTCAAGGAGGTCAATGACACCTATGGCCATGAAACCGGGGATATCGTGCTGATCAAAACCGCCGATGTGCTGAAAAGCTGCGTCAGGGCGTCTGATATGGTCATCCGTTATGGCGGCGAGGAGTTTATCGTACTGCTCATTGATGTGAAGAGCACCCAGGAGATCATGGATCTGGCCGAAAGAATACGCAAAAAAATGGAGGAAACGGTAATAAATGTGCCGGATGGCTCATTGAAAAAAACCATGAGTATCGGCGCCAGCGAATTCCCGGGTGACAGCTCCTCCGGCTTCTGGGAGGCAATCAAGCATGCGGACGTGGCTCTTTACCGGGCTAAGGATGAAGGCAGAAACAGGGTGGTGCTCTTCAGCCCCGAGATGTGGAAGGAGGACAAATATTAAGAGCTTATTTACGGGCAAGCTCTAACAGGGGCAGCAGAAAAGCAAAGGTGCTGCCCCTGCCCGGTCCTTCGCTTTCCGCCCAGATCATGCCATGGTGCAGCTCAACCAGCTGTTTGGTCAGTGACAGTCCCAGTCCGGTTCCCGCATATTTTCTACTCACCGAACTTTCCACCTGTTCAAAGGGCGTAAAGATTCTTTGCAGATCCTCTGCAGCAATGCCGATGCCGGTGTCGGTTACGGAAATTTTGACGATCTTCTTCTGCCTAAGATTCTCGGCTGGTTCTTTTTCCGGGGAATGGCTGCGCCATTGCTCCAGGTCGGTCAGGCGCGCCGCCAGGGTGATATGGCCGCCGGTCGGGGTGAACTTGATGGCATTGGCCAGCAGATTAAAGATGATCTGTTTCATCTTGCGTTCATCCGCCATAATGGTCGGGGGAAGTTCCGGGTCAATATCCAGTGACAGGGTGATGTCCGTTTTCGCCGCCTTGCCTTTGATCATGACAAAGCTGTTGGAGAGCAGGCCGGCAAGATCAAATGGTTCGAGCCGCAGTTCGAGTTTGCCTGCCTCCACCTTGGAAAGATCGAGAATATCATTGATCAATGAAAGCAGATGGCGGCTTGACTGCAGAACATTCTCCAGATACTCTTCCTGGGTTTTATTGAGTTCGCCGAAATGCTTGTCCCGCACCACCTCGGTAAAGCCGATGATGGCGTTTAACGGGGTGCGCAGCTCGTGGCTCATATTGGCCAGGAATTCACTTTTGGCCACATTGGCCACCTCGGCCTCCTGGCGCGCCCGGCTCAACTGATTATAGGTCTCCTCCAGGGTGTTCATCATCAGGTTGAAGTCGATGGCCATGTTCTCCACCTCGTCGATATCAGCCGGGCTGCCGCCGGGCGCCGGCAGCCTGATGCTCAGATTGCCCTCCTTTTCCGTTACCTGATGCAGGGCTTTGATGAGCTGGTTGATTTTGTTGAATACCCTGAATTTCAACAGGAGAAAAAGGGCGATGGAGACGGCGACCGAGACAAAGAAGGGGATCAGGTTGGTGGTGATCAGTCTGCGGCGCTGCTGGATATAGCTTTGCCGGTCAAGGGCCACGGTGAGATAGCCGATATTCTTGCCGGCATTGTCGGCCAGCGCCTTGGTTTTGCAGGCATAGGATTTGTTGTTCTGGATAAGTCTGTCCTGACTGGGAAACTGGAGCGGGATGCCGGAAAAGCTGGTGAGTACCGGTTGCCGGTATTTATTGAACAGGGCGATTTCGGCTCCGGCAATATCCCGCATGTGAAAAACCAGATCCCTGTTGTCGTTTACCAGTTTGATCATGATAATATGACCGTAGATATCTCCGGAGTCATGCAGCAGATGCACAACTGACTGCAGACAGATGGCTTCGGCCTGATCCGAGGCTGTTTTGTCCCCCAGGCCCTGCAGGGCAAGAATGGATGACGGGATCTCGGCGAGTCCTGCCTGCTGTTCCCGGGGTTTCATGAAAACCTGATAGGCCGCGGGATTATTGATCTCGCTGCCAAGCCGGTTGCAGGTCAACAGCTTGTCATCCGCATCAAAGAGCAGCAGCAGATCAATATGGTGTTTGGCGGCGATGGTCTGCAGCATGACGGTGATCGGTTTGATCTTGTCGTAATCCAGGAAATCGACGAATTTGCCGTTCTGCTCTTTGACCATGCCGGAAACCATGTTGATCTTGTCCAGTTCGTAATTTAAAATGGACTCGGCGATCACCATTTTGCTCTGCAGCTGCTGGTTGAGACGCTGGTTGACCTTTTTGGTTTCCTGAATGGAGGAATGAATGGCATTGCCGATGATCATGGCAATGAGCAGGATGAACAACAGGATGATTTTGCGGAAAATGGTGTGGTGCGGCCCTTTTTTCACTCCATGTGCGGCACTCAGGGCAGGGCGCGTCATGTTGATCAATCGCACAGCAGCAGTCGGCGCAGATTGTCCTCGCCTTGGATGATCGGCAGCCCTTCCAGCTGCCAGCGCGTGGTGCCGCCCTTCAATACCCCGATGACATCATAGCCCTGCATGGTGAGAAATTTCGCGGCAATGGTTGACTGCTTCATGATCCAGTCGGTGATGATGATCCTGCGGTTTTTCGGAATCTGCCGGTAGTTCTGTTCAAGATAAACCAATGGGCAGTGTTGGGCTCCGCGAATAAAATTGCCGGCCAGGGTCGAGTTGTCCATGGTGAAGACAAAATCTTTCCTGTTTAAGGTCTGCTGGTCCAGACTTCGCACATCCAGCAGGAAAATATCCTTATCTTTATCAAGGATCTCTTTAAATTCCAGCGGCGGGATCTTGGTCACCTTGATTTTCTGCCATTTTTCGCCAATGCTCAGAGGGTAATTGAAATAGCGCCATTCCGGAATGCCCCCCGGGAAATAATAAACCTCAGAATAACCTTTTGCCACCGCAATCCTTGCGGCCCTTTTCCCGTAAGCTCACCTGTCGCTCAGGCAGTGAAAGACCAGGATGGTATGTTTGTCCGGCGGCAGCCGGTCGCTGGTCAGCATCTGCACAATGGGAATATTGATGGACCCGCTGATGTGCTGGAAGTCATACTCGATCTTGCTGAGCACATTGATAATCAGCACCTTTCTGTCGCTGTCGAGCAGCTGTTTCAGTTCAAAGGCGGCGATTTCCCTGTAGCCCTCCATGGAGGTTTCCGAGGCCGTCGCGGTCCAGGGGAGAACAAGCAGGCCGAGCAGTAGGATGCCCAGGCAGATCCTGTATGGCCAGGCTTGTTTTGGCATGTTTCCTCTCAAGTTAATCCGCGCAGAGAGACGGGTCATGGGTGATGGCATTGTCCACCCGCTCAACCGGCAGCTTTTCGTCACGCCAGCGGACAATGCCTCCTTTCAGCACCCCCAGCACCTGATACCCCCTGCTGCTCAGGAATTTGGCGGCCAGGATGGCTTTTTTGTTGGTCCAGTCGGTCACCACGATTTTGGCATCTTTGGGGATATGGTGATACCACTCATCCAGGTAGACCATGGGGCAGATTTTTGCTCCCCTGATGAAGATGTTTTTCCTGCTACAGTCAATGGGGCGGACATCCAGGACATAGATCGTGGGGTCCGACCGGAGCAGAGCATAAACCTGCCTGGGGCTGAGTTTATTAATTTTAATGGCAGTATAATCTGCTTTAACCGTCAGCGGATAGTTAAAGGCCCGCCACTCGGGAATGCCGCCCTTGAAACAGAACACACTGCTATATCCCATCTCCACTGCAATCCTAGCAGCTCTGGGGCTGTAGGGTCAGTCCTGGCCCATGCAGTAAAGGATGAGCGGGGTTGATTTGTCCACGGGCAGCAGCTTGCTGGTGCGGAAGTTGATAACGGGAATATTGATGGAACCGGTGATGTGCAGCCCGTCGTATTCGATTTTGCTCAAGGCATTGATCACCACCACCCTGGGATCGTTCTCCATCATGTTCTTGACCTCCGGGGCGGTGATATCCTGCACCCCCTGGCCAAACACCTGGGAAGAGAAAAAAAGCATGAGCAGAGAAAGAAAGGGGATAAATCCGCCGGGCAGCAAAGAGGCGGCCCGGGCCGCTCTGTAGGGGCGGGTCATCATTGGCCGGCTCCGGCCAGCAACTTGACCTCACTGGCGAACCTGCGGGTGTCGATGGGTTTGCTGATATGGCCCACGCAGCCGGCCTCCAGGGCCTTCTGGCAGTCGCTTTCCATGGCAAAGGAGGTGACGGCGATGACCGGGATGTATTGCAGCAGCGGATCCTTTTTGATCATTCGGGTGGCGGAGAGGCCGTCAAGACCGGGGAGCTGGATGTCCATGAGGATGATATCCGGCAGCTCCCGGCGGGCAATGTTGATGCCCTGTTCGGCGTCAAGGGCCTCAAGCACGGAAAAGTCGGCAAGTTCGAGCAGGGTGCGGACAAGTTTCAGGTTGAGCTCATTGTCCTCTATCACCAGAATTTTTTTCCCCGTCATCTCGCCGTATAATCCTCTGGTTGCCTAACGCCTTAATATTATGAATATTTGCCCTTTCTGCCTGGCACAATCAGCCGATTATCGCATATTTTGCGGCAGAATTCAATATCAGCGCGGGAAATAACCAGGATTCCGGGAAAACCAGCCAATCGGCGTTTTGCTTTTTTCCCCTCCCTCAACCGTGGAGTAGGGGGATTTTTCCCTTTTCCTGCCAGCCCTTAGTAGTTTTCTCTTGCAAAATTTCCCAAAGAGAGTTTCGGTTTTTCCGAATAGCTATTCAGCTTGGGGAAAAATGAGTGGGGGAGGAAGCCTGGTTTTGCCAATCCGCCAAGTTTTCCAGCGGGATCTTGAGTGATATGATGTTGCTTTTCTTGATTGGCTGACGTTTAGAGGTTTGCACATCCGCTGGCCTGGTATTTGTCAAGGATAAAGATTTGACCCTGTGCCCGCTGTGCCCGACGACCCTGTGCCCGACACTGTGCCCGACTGTGCCCGAAAAAAAATATGGGTTGATATTATGGAAACTTTCCACTTATCAACACTGATGTGCGACAAAGAAATGACCCAAAAAATTATCAAATCAGAAGGAGTAACACCTACTGAAAGATTGCTTGCAGATCTTTGTGATCGATCTTTTCTGAAATTATGGAGCTATCCCAATCCATTCAAGGAGGATAAGGATGAACTCTGCGATATCCTGGCTGTTTTCGAAAATCACGTATTCATTTTCTTCGACAGAGAAAATTTAGCATTTTCTAAAGAGGGCAATGATCCATTAATCAACTGGAACCGTTGGAAGAAGAAGGCCATAGAATCTCAAACTCGCACATCGCATGGTGCAGAACGTTATATTAGAAGCGGGAGAAATATCTTTCTGGATAAAGATCTAACGATTCCTTTTCCTTTTGATATTGATCGTAAGGAAATGGTGGTACACAAAATTATTGTTGCGCATGGCGCGAAAGAGGCCTGTGAAAATTATTCTGTCGACAATGTTTATGGAAGTATAGCTGTTTCCTATGGCCCTAACGAGGCTGAACTTCCATTTCCATTTATGATACACATAGACAAAGAGAACCCTGTCCATGTGTTTGACAGTCATAACCTTCCTATTATCTTTTCGGAATTAGATACCTTTTGCGATTTCACGTCATATCTTGATGCGAAGGTGGATGCAATTAAAGCATATGATATGTTGTCTTATTGCGGTGAGGAAGATTTATTAGCCCACTATTCCCTCAATTTTGATAAGTCAAGAAACAAACATTTCATTGGTACTTCAAAAAAAGACATCAATACTATGATGATTGGCGAAGGTGAATGGAAAGATTTCATTGAATTAGAAATATACAAAAGAAAAAAACAGGCGGATAAAATTTCTTATTTTTGGGATAGGCTTATCCAGATCACCTGCCAAAACACACTTAATGGAACCATTGGGGGTTCTTCCCCGTTGAGGGGGCGTAGTGCCATCCATGAAATGGCCAAAGAGCCTCGCTTTCACCGTCGCGAACTATCCGAAAGGATGATTCAGTCAATTCGTAATTTTCCAGAGACATCTCAACGAATAATGAGAAACTTGTCTTTTATGCCGTCATTTTATGAAGGCAAGGGGTATGTGTTTTTGCAACTCAAGGTAGACGGGATTACCGATTATGAGAATGAATACCGTCCAAAAAAACAAGCATTGCTTGAAATTGCCTGTGGCGCAGCAAAAAATAAGTTTGACCATTTGAAAACGGTTATTGGTATCGCGATTGATGCTCCAAAGTATGCCGAAACAAACTCAGAAGATTTCATCCTAATGGATTGTACTGATTGGCCAGATGAACAAAGAGAGCATTATGAAAAGGCAAATGAAGGACTTGGGTTCTTTAAGACGGGTGTCGTTGAGCAGAGAACTGTGACTGAGTACCCCGTTGTTAAAAAGCCAAAAGTTCCAAACCGAGTAAAGATTGGTCGAAATGATCCATGCCCATGCGGTTCAGGGAAGAAATACAAAAAATGCTGCATTGGAAAAAATGGAATATGAAATCGTACAACCAATCGCTGGTGCCGACCAAAGGGAAGGGGTCAAGTCTGCCGTTGACTTTTCTAATTCAACAAGGCAAATTAAAAGCCAAAAGCAGACCTGCCCCCCCCTTTTTAATTACAATTAGTTATCTCTGTGGTCTCTGTGGTTAATTTTCAGTTTTTACGAGTCCGTCACTCATTGGCTGGCGCTGAAATCAGCGGCAGGTCAGCGGTCCAGGCCAAGGAGTCTCGCCGGGGAAACGCCCAGCGCCGCGGCGAGTCTTTTGGCCATCTCCATGCTGATTGCCCGTCGGCCGTGTTCCATGCCGGAAATATGCTGCCTGGGCACATTGCCAAGCACCATGCCGAGCCCGGCCTGGGTCAGCCCGGCATTTTCCCGGTAAATCCGCAGTGTTTCCCCTGGAGTCAGGCCTGCCTTGGCGTCCCTGTACCAATCGGTTTCCATTGCATCCACGTATTCTTCGTCCGGTTCGGTGATGATCTCCAGCGCCCGACCGCACTCCTTCTCCAGCGCCCTCAGAAGCCCGGCGCTGATTTCTCCGGTAATCCTGACCTCAATACGGGGCGTTTTCGCGACTACCTGCATAGTATACCTCAATCTCTATTGTTTTTTTCTCGTGCCGCCAGCAGGCAACCCATTTCCGGCTGAGATGGCAGTGATATTTTTCGTCTGACAGTTTGCTGAAATTGGGCCATCCCGTTTGAGCCGGGCCGTGATCGCTCAGGTCGTCCACCAGCAGCGCCAGCTTTTTCTGCTCAGCCCGCGGCATTTTGCCGATGGCCTGCAGCACTTTTCTTTTCATGGTTACCCGGTAATTCATGTTATTTTTGTAACCAATTTTTGATTCCAGGTCAAGTGGTATTTTTCCTGTCAACCGGTCCACTCGCACCTGGCAGTCAGCCCTTGCCTATTGCGAGTCATGCTGGTTCACAGATCATGCGTAAACGAATACATAACACTTCAAGTCAGAAGGGTCTTGAAATATAAACCCTATCCCTCCCCTTGACATAGATACGCCAATGACGTATATATAATTCATGATTATCATCGAAACCCCCATATTCACCAAGCAGCTTCTCGCTACGCTTTCGGATGATGAATACCGTCTTTTCCAAAATATATTACTGGAACGGCCTGATGCCGGCAAGGTCATACCCGGCAGCGGCGGTCTCCGCAAATTACGCTGGACAGCGGAAGGACGCGGCAAGCGAGGTGGCCTGAGGGTGATCTATTACTGGTTCACTGCAGGAGGTACTATTATGCTCCTGTTCATCTATCCAAAGAACGTACAGGACAATTTAACGACCGACCAGCTTAAGCAGCTCAAGAAGGTCGTTGAGGAGGAATATCATGAATGACGAACTTTTTAAGGAACTGCTGGAAAGCGTGAAGCAGGGAGCGGCAATCATGAAAGGGACAATACCGCCTTCCCGCTCGTTTGAATTTCCCGAGACCGAGGTGCGCGCGCTCCGTGAGCAGTTCGGTCTCTCACAGGATAAATTCGCACACCTTGTGGGTATCAGCGTGGGGACGTTGCGTAACTGGGAACAGGGCCGTCGTAAACCGGAAGGTCCGGCGCGTGTTCTCTTGCGGATTGCTTCCCGTCATCCCGAGGTGCTGCTTGATATGGCAGGGGAGGATTTATCTGGTAAATATGCTAGCGGCCATAACCATCTCTCTACTGAGCCTCTTGCAAAATGACAGTTCCCGCATGATTTCATCATAAGTGGCATCATCCGGTTGCGCCATGACAACGTCTGTGATTTTCTCTTTTACCGTCTGCATAAGGAAAATCTCCTTCTTCTCTGTTGATGAGAATATTGAAAACCGGCGCTCATGCTGTTACTGTATCGATATGGCGCAGGAGGTATTTATTTTTACTTTAACGGAACATAAAGGAATGTCACCATGTTCAATCCGGAAAAATTGCTGGGCAGTCTGCTGAAAGGCGGTCTTTCCCGAGGCGGGATGGGCCGCAACATGAAGGTCCAGGTCGGCATGGGACTGCTGGGCCTGGCCATTGGGGCGGTGGAGCACTTTACCAATAAACCCCCGGCCCAGCCGCCTTCCGCGCCGTATGACCCCAGAGGCGCGGTCCCTCCACCGGCCCCACCCGGTATGACGGTGCCACCCCCGCCGCCGGGACCTCCGCCGGTCCAGGCCGGCGATCCCGCCCGGCCAAACGAGGCCGTGCTGCTGATCCGGGCCATGATCGCCGCGGCCAGCGCGGACGGGGTGATCGACCAGCAGGAGCGGCAACGGATTCTGGAAAAGTATCGCGGTGCCAACCTGAGCCAGGAGGAACAGAATTTTCTGGCCGGGGAACTGCTCTGTCCCGCCGGAGTCGAGCAGTTGACCGCCGAGGCCAATTCCGTGGAGACGGCCAGGCGAATTTACGCGGTTTCCCTGCTTGCCGTTACGGTTGATACCGAGGCGGAGCGGGCCTATCTGCGGACCCTGGCTGAGCGGTTGGGTCTGTCCGCCGAAGAGCGCGCTGCCATCCACCGAGAATTGGGGATCGAGGGCCTGTAGCCAGGAGTATGGGGACGCCAGTCTTTTCTAAATGAGGTCTGCCGAGGTGTTGGCCAGCGGCAAGAAGCGAAAAACCGTTGCAGCACGGAGTCTGCTTTGTTTCTGGATTGTGTGGAAATTGGAGTTGCGTCAGTCCTGTTTGCACGAAAGAAACCTAAAGGAAACGAAGGGGGGCACCCTTAATTCTTTTAGCCTTGCGGTCTGGATTCATGCATAAACTGTGTTCTCGGTGCAGGTGCGCCCCGAAGCAACCCTTCCGTGCTGAGATGTTCGTCAATTTCCGGCCAGTGGATGCCGTAGCCTCCGCCGCATGTCTCCCAGTTGGCCAGTTGACTTGGGGTGGCGTGCCGTAATGACGGGTACCATGCAAGCGGCACCGTAATTGTTCGACCGTCCATCAGGTCAACGCTCAAAGTGTCCTCGGTGAAATGAACACCCTTTACTCTCTCATCTGCTGCCAGTGCCAAAATTCCCATACCATTCCTCCAGCAATACTTTCTGATTCTCCTCAGCTTTTCAGACCTTTTCAGGGGAAATAGGCCTCCAGACTGCGGGCCGCAGCCAGGGTTCTGGCCCTGAACTGCTCAATGTCGGGGGCTGTGCCGTTTTGCCCCGCATACTGCCAGGTTTCAAAGCGGGTCAGCAGTTCCCTGACTTCAAGCACCAGTGCCGCATCCACCCGCAGGGCCGCCAGGGCCGGTTCCACGTCATGGAAGGTGAGGGCGCCGGCTTTTTTGTCCAGTTTCACGGCCAGGTATTCTTTCAGCGCAAAGGAGAGGTTCTCGGCAGAAAGCGCTGGGGAGGCGAGTTGGCGTTCAAGCGTGGCCAGGGCATGTCTGGCCTGGCGCTTTTCCCGGCCGTTCTCTTTTCTGCTTTTCATGAAGCGGACCAGGCCGATCAGGAAAAACAGCAAGGGCGGCGCGGCAAACAGCAGCAGCCACCAGCCAGGCCGGTAAGACTCCGCCCGCTGGTCGATAAGCGCGTCATCCCCTGCATAGTTTGGGGCCAGGCCTTTTTCCGCGGCTTTCAGTTCCTTTTGTCCGACAGTGGCAGTCTTGCCTTCGGCATCCGTGGCGGTGACAACCCTGGCCGCATGCACCGTGAGGGGGATAGGAGCCGTGCTGGCAAGCTGGTAATTCTTTTTAGCCGGATCAAAATAGCTCAGGGCAATGGGCGGGATAGCCGTGACCGAGGTGTCTTTCACCCGGATGGTCTGGGTGAATATCTTCCTGTTGTCCTCCATGTCGTCTGCCGCGATCTCCTCGGGGATCTTGAAGGATGAAGCGGGCAGAAAGCGGGAAAGATCAGGGAGCGTGGCCTGTCGGGCATAGGGGCCGCTGACGGTGACGGTCAGGGTGACAGGGTCGCCGATGTTCACATTCTGGGGAGCGGCATCGGACTGGATGGAATAATTACCCACCAGGCCGGAGAAGTCTGCAGGTTTGTCCTGCTCGGGCAGGGGAAGCACGGTCAACTCCGGGGTATTGGAGGGCACCACTTGGGTGCGGTAGACCGGCTGGCTGCTGTTGCCGAAGAAATCATCAAAATTGCCGAAACCTTTGAACGGGGCCCGTCTCGGCGACTGGCGGAAGCCGGAAACGGTCTGGCAGGCCACTGTTGCCTGGGGCAGGGTAAAGCTGCCCGCCTCTTTGGGCAGCAGCAGATACTGGAAGGTGACCGTGAGAAAGTCCCGGCCGGCAAACTCGCCCCGGCCTTTGGTGGCCACAACCGCCTCGCTGCCAATGGGGATTTTTATTTCATCCTGGCTGGAGCCGCCGGTTTTGCTGTTCAGCGGTACGGCGGAAAATCGGGGATCATCAACCACCGGCAGCTGGAATTCAAAGCCATTGACATCCTGGCCTACAAACCAGGTGACGGTCATGGTCACCGGTTCGCCCACGTAACATTTGCCGGGGGAAAGGAAAATCCGCAATTTGAGATCATCCGTCTCTGCAGGCTCAGTAACCGTGATGGTCACCGGTTCGGTGTCATAGGTGCTGCCCTCGACTTCAACGGCAAGGGCCGGGATGGTCAGACGGCCGGCCCGCTTGGGGGTGATGGTGTAATTGAAAAAATAGGCATGCCTGGTAATGCGCTCCCATTTGCCGTTGATATTGGTGACCGAGGTGCTGCTGTTGCCCTGTCCGCCCCGCTCCTGCACGGTGAAATCAACCAGCTGGGAGAGATCCGGTGGTTGGGCCGAGTCTGCACCGTTAACCTGGATCTGCATGGAAAGAGGCTCGCCGATGCTGGCTTCCTGGCGGTCCAGCACTGTTTCCACTGAGATGTCCGCGGCAGCAAACAGAATTGTCGCACAAAACAGCTGCAAGCTGAGAAGAATGAAGGTGAGCAAAAAGGCTTGGCTGGTTTTTTTAGGGTAATTTTTCATTATTTCTTCTACCATAAGGGGTCACAGGATGAGAGCGTCTGGCAGCGTCACCAGTCCTTCTCCACGGCGTCCGGCGCCAGACGCATCCGCTGCATGCGCATTTCCTGTAATTTCTTTTCCGCGTTCAGGATGGCTTCAACCATTTGATCCGTGTGTTCCTTGTCCTGGTCCGTCTGTTCCCGGGCCATGGATTGTTCCTGTCCGTTTGTTCCTTCCTGGTTTTGCTGCCGGCTCATCTCCCCGTTGGACTGTTTATCCTGTTGCTGCTGCGGGGAGGATTCTTTTTTATTCTGAGCCTGCTGCTTATTTTGTTCGCTGTCCGGCTGCTCCTGCTTTTGTTGCTGTTCTTGTTGTTGCTTCTGCTGATCGTCGCCGGCGTTCTGAGGATTTTCCTGTTGCTTTTGCTCCTCCTGCTGTTTCTGCTCCTGGTTTTTTTCCTTCTGTTGCTCTTCTTGCTGCTTTTTTTTCTGCTCGTCAAGCTGGAGTTCGATTTCCTTAATCTTGCGGCGGCAGATTTCCAGATTGCGTCCGGCTCCTGCAAGTTTTGGGGAAAGCTCCAGGGCCTTCTGATAGAAACCGGCGCTCTCCTTGAGATCAGCGAGTTTTTCCTTAAGATCCTCTTTCTGTTCGGTGTTCTTAAAACGGGCGTTGCCCCGGTTGAACCAGCTTCTGGCCAGCAGATCCGGATTCTTTTCATTGGCAATACTCTTTTCAAAGGCGGACTCCGCCTCAGCGAATTTCCCCTGGCGATAGAGGCTGTCGCCTTTGTTGAACCCGGCAGCCGGATGATTCGGTTGGGCTGCCAGCGCCTTTTCATACAGGGTCTGGGCCTCATTGAACTTGCCGCTGTCGTATGCCTCATTGCCGGCATTGATCAGCGAGCGGGCTGATGCCAGGCAGGGGGCCGGTTGCAGCACAGACAGCAGGGCCAGCGCGCAGATAAGCAGAACGCGGCCGATCATGCCTTCAACGGTCACCAGGAGAATGGCGGCCGCCAGAAAGATCTGGAACTTCTCCTCGTAGCGTTTGATGGTCTTTGACGCAAGTTCTTTCTGATTTGCCGAGGCAACCAGATCGAGATAGACCTCACCCAGATCCACCGTGCCGGTTTCCACAGGCAGGTAGCGGCCGCCAGGTGTGGCCTCAGCCATTTGGCGCAGGGTCTGGCCGTCCAGTTTGCTCCATACCTCCCGGCCATTGTATTTGAGAAAGCTCGTTTTGCCGTCAGCCGTGGTGATGGGGATGCGCTGCCCCTCCTTTTCATCGCCCAGGCCGATGATCAACAGCCTGATGTCGGCATCGCCGATTTTCTGGGCGGCCTGCACAGGAAAGCTCTCGTGATCCTCACCATCCGTGATCATGATAATATCTTTAAACTGTTTTTCCTGGTCATCAAAGACCTGATGCAGGGTGGTGCGCAGGGCATCGCCGATCAGGGTCCCGCCCCGGGGGACACTGTCCGTGTTGATGGCGTCAAGCATCATCAGAAAAAAACCATAATCCTGGGTCAGGGGGCATTTTACCACGGCGCTGCCGGCAAAGGCCACCAAGGCGATGCGGTCGCCCTGCAGTTTTTCCACACAGTCACTGATGGCCAGTTTGGCCCGCTCCAGACGGTTTGGTTTCAGGTCAGTGGCCAGCATGCTGTTCGACACGTCGATCATGAAGACCAGGTCTCGGCCGGAGCGTTTAATGGTGGTCTCCTGCAGGTTCCAGGCCGGTCGGGCCAGGGCGATGATCATGCAGGCCAGGGCCAGGCAGAAAAGCAGAAAGCGCCTGCCCCGTTTGGCGGAACGGGTTGTGTTGTTATATTTGCCGGCCAGGGCCGGTTGGATAAAGGCGGACATAGCCTTGCGGCGCCGTGCCGCGGCATGGAGAAAGAGCAGCAGCAGCAGCGGCAGCAGCCAGAGCAGCAGAAACATGTGGATGTCGGTGAAATGGATATCGCTCATGGTATTTTCCGCAGTACCGTGGCCCGCAGAGCCATTTCCATGACCAGCAGGATCAGGGCCGTGATGACGAAAAAGGGAAAATGTTCCGCATAGTCAATATGGCGGACACTCTCTATCTCGCTTTTTTCCAGCCGGTCGATCTCACCATAAATAATGCGCAGACTGTCGGCATCAGAGGCCATGCGGAAGATGCCGCCGGTGGTATCCGCTATTTCCTTAAGCGTCTTCTTGTCCACTCCCCGCGCCATCCGGTTCATGCGGGCAAAAAATCCCTGGATGCCGCTTAGGTCGATATCCTCGCCGATGCCGATGGTGTAAATCTTGATGCCCCACTGGGCGGCAAGCTTGGCAGCCTCCTGCGGGGTGAGGTTGCCGGCATTGTGCGCCCCGTCGGTGAGCAGGATGATAATCTTGCTTTTTATCTCGTAATGACCACTGCTGTCATTTTTATACTCCTTTGACATAACCTCTTCCGCCTTCTGCAGGCGGGCCGCGGCCAGGGAGATGCCGTCGCCGATGCTCGTACCGTCCTCGGCCCGGTTGGTAACGAGTTGAATTTTGTCCATGAAGCCGGAGAGCGCTTCGTGGGCCAGGGTCAGTGGGCACACTGTTTCCGGATAACGGGCAAAGCTCACCAGGCCGATGAGGTCATTGGGGCGTCCGGTGAGCTGGTTGCCGTTACCGGTGACAAATTCCTCGAATACTTTCTTGACCACCTCCAGGCGGTTGGTGGCCGTGTTGTTAAAGACCATCTCTTCCCCCATGCTGCTGGAGCGGTCGATGACCATTTCAATGGCAATGCCGTGGCTGATATCATAGGTTTTTTCAATGCCCTGCTGGGGCCGGGCCAGGCCCGTGACCAGCAGGATGAGGGCGAGGACGCGCAGCAGCATCGGCAGAGCGGTTAGTCGCTGCCGCCAGGAGACGCCCACCTGCGCAAACAGGGAAGTAGCGGAAAATTGAAGGGCCTGGGGGCGTTTGCGGCCAAGCTGGTAATACAGCAGAACAGGGATGAGGAGTAGGGCGACAAAGGCCCAGGGCGTGGCAAATCTCATCGCAAACCCTCCCCTGTGCTGCTTGGCGTAACCTTTTCGCCGCTTGCCCGGATGAAATCGCGGCACAGCTCGATGCTGGCATCCACCTCCTGCCGGTCCGGTATGATGCGGGCAAACTTGATCAGATCGCAGCGGCCGAGAAAGTCCCTGAGCAGCTCCTTCTGTTCCTTGCTGAAAACAGGGGAATGGCGCAGGGATTCGAGGAATTCCTCGGTGGTCTGTTCCGGGGCCTTCAGGCCGAAGCGGGCCTCGATATAGTGGCGCAGGATCAGGGTCAGCCTGACGTAAAAAAGGGCAAAGTCGTTGCCTGCTCCTTGCTCCTGCAGCAATCGGTCGATTTCCGTAAGCGCCGCCACATGCAGCGGTACCGGCGGGGGTGGGGGTTGAAGCCGCCTGCGTCTGCGCCGGAAATAAAACAGCAGGGCAAGCAGCAGCACCACGGCACCGCCGGCCAGCAGGTAGTAAAGGGTCGGCAGGGGCAGGGCCAGTGGGGAATAGATATCAATGATCTGCGGGTCTTTTTCATTGCTGTCCAGAAAGGAGGAGACCTGGATGGTGTGGGCCGCAATCGTCACCGTAGCCTGACGGTCCGGGTGTTGTTTATCCCTGGCGCTGACCGTCATGGCCGGGATGGAGTACTCTCCGGGCAGATAAGGGGTAAGGGTCAGGGTGAGGCTTTGCCTGAGCTGTGCGCCGATAAGTTCCTTTGGGGGCGAGGTGGTGCCGGCCAGGGTGAAATCGCCCAGGGCGCTGCCGGTAAATTCCGGGAAGCTGACCTCAAAGTCCTCAGGCGCAATAGCGGTCAGGGTGAGCTGGAGACTCTCGGCAATGGAGATCTGCGAGTTGGAAAGGCTGAGTTGCACGGTTAGCCCGCCGCTGTGCAGCTCTTCGCTGATCGGTGTTGCGGCAGGGGTGCCATTGTCCGCGGGTGGACTGGTCCGGCAGCCGGCAAGCAGCAGGCCCAGGGCGCAGATCAGGGCAAGAAATGGCAGGATGGGTTTTCGTAACATGGTAATCAGCGCCGCCGCCGTTCACGCATTCTGAAAAAGCGGACCAGGTCAAGCACATAATCCTGGTTAGTCTGCAGGGGAACATGGTCCACCCCCATGGCAGCGAACTGACCGGCCAGGTCATTTAATCTCCTGGCGGCTGCGGCGGCAAAGGCGCGGCGCACCACGGGGCTGCTGCTGTCGATCATGAGCCGTTTGCCCGTTTCCGCGTCTTCAAGTTCAATGAGCCCGGCTGCGGGCAGCTCCAGCTCCCGCGGGTCGGTGATGGAAACGGCGATGAGGTCATGGCGGCGGGCGATGATGCGCATGGGGATGAAAAAATCTTGATCAATAAAGTCCGAGACCAGAAAGGCTACCGAACGCTTACGGCTGATTCTGCCGAAAAAATGGAGGCTTGCCGCAATATTGGTTCCCCCCCGTTCCGGGGAAAAGCTGAGAATTTCCCGGATAAGGCGCAGGACATGGGTGGTCCCCTTTTTGGGGGGGATGAACATCTCCACCGTGTCGGTAAAGGCGATAAGCCCCACCTTGTCATTGTTCTTGATGGCGGAAAAGGCCAGCAGGGCGCACAGTTCCGCCGCCACTTCGTTTTTGAGCCGCTGCTCGCTGCCAAAAGCGCCGGAGGCGGAAAGGTCAACGAGAAAAAAAATCGTCAACTCCCGTTCCTCCACATACTGCTTGACGTAGGGGTGACCGGTGCGGGCGGTGACATTCCAGTCAATGGTGCGGATGTCATCGCCCGGCTGATAGGCACGCACCTCATCGAACTCCATGCCCCGGCCCTTGAAGACACTTTCATACTCCCCGGCCAGGATGTCGTTTACCGCCTTGTTGGTGTAAATGCGGATGGTGCGGATTTTGGCGGCCAGTTCACTGTTGATCATGGGACCTCAACCGTGTCGAGTATCTGCTGGATTACATCCTCGCTGGTTTTTTCTTCCGCCTCCGCCTCATAGGTGACGATAACCCGGTGGCGGAGCACATCCATGGCAATGGTCTTGATATCCTGGGGCGTGACAAAGCCGCGGCCGGCGAGCAGGGCGTTGGCCTTGGCCGCCTTGGCCAGAAAGATGGTGGCCCTGGGGGATGCCCCGTACTGGATGAGATGGCGGATGCTCATTCTGTAAGCCTCGGGATTGCGGCTGGCGTCCACCAGATTGACGATGTATTCCTCAATCCTGCTGTCCAGGTAAATCTGGTCGGTTTTACGGCGCAGTCGCCTGATATCCTCCGGGTTGATGACCGGTGTTACCTGCGGCAGCTCGGCGGATGACGCCATGAGCCGCAGAATCTGCTGTTCCTCGCTTTTTGAGGGGTAGGTGACCTTCAGTTTGAGCATGAAACGGTCAATCTGGGCCTCGGGCAGGGGATAGGTGCCTTCCTGCTCAATCGGATTCTGGGTGGCCAGCACCATGAAGGGGTCATCCAGCGGAAAGGTGTGGTCGCCGATGGTGATCTGGCGTTCCTGCATTGCCTCCAGCAGGGCGCTCTGCACCTTGGCCGGGGCGCGGTTGATTTCGTCGGCCAGGATGATGTTGGCGAATATCGGTCCTTTCCTGGTGGTGAAATCACCGGTCTTGGGATTATAGATCAGGGTACCGATCAGGTCGCCGGGCAGGAGATCCGGGGTGAACTGAATTCTCTGAAACGAGGCTTGGATGGCCTGGGCCAGGGTGGTAACGGTCAGGGTCTTGGCCAGCCCCGGAACTCCTTCGATGAGAACATGGTTATTGCAGAGCAGGGCCACCAGGAGCCGTTCAACCAGTTGGGCCTGTCCCACGATGAGCTTGCTGATTTCCCTGCGTATCCGGTCAAGAAGCAGTGCTTCCGTCTCGATTTCTCTGGTCAGTTGCTGGACATCTGTTGTCATTGCCTCTCCTTAATCCGTGTTGATTTTTTACGGATAGACATTTTTTCCCCGGAAATGTTGCAGATTTTTTTTAGCAAAGGAGCATTTCGGCCGGCAAATTACAAGTACTATAGTAGCAAATTTTGCAGAGAAAAAAATAACACATCAAGTTTTATTCATGCTAGTATCTGTAGTATTATGTTAGGGAAGAGGTGATTTATCCTGCAGGAGTATTGGAATCGGACATGATTTTTCTGCTATGGTATGAGGAGTTGCATGGGATCTGACGGCAACGGTGGGCATGATTATGATCTGCGTAGCATTGAAGATGTTTTTGCCTGCCTGGAAATTATCAGTATTGCCCGCGGGGCATTGTTTGGCGTTGATCCTGGCCTTGCCAGGCGGATGGAAAAAGTGAGTGATGCCCTGGGCGCCTTTTCTCAGTTGGTTCTGGAGGGCGGCTTGGCGGACATGGAAGATGCGGGGAATGAAGAGTCGGCCGCCCAAGCGGGACCCGTTGAAGAGAGTCCTGTCGACGAAGTGCCGGAAAGTATCTTTACCGATCTGACCATTAATCTAAAAACCACACCGGCTGTGCAGGGTGCAAAATATACTACCCCGGCGGACAGAAAAAAGACGGGCGCCGGGGATGAGGAAGACGGTATTATTGATATTTTGACCGGGGAGAGAATAAAGTAGTTGCCGACCTGCTGATCGTAAATCTTGCAGGTTCTCGTCGGTCCGTCAATGCAAAATTGATTAACAATTTTTTGATATATTGTGGAGTTCGTGTATGGCTAAGATTCTCGTCATTGATGATGAAGAACAGATCCGCGGGTTACTGAAGCGTGTTTTTCAAGCGCAGGGGCATATGGTGATCACTGCCGACAATGGGGCGGTGGGGCTGAAGATGATGGCCCAGGAACCGTTTGACCTGGTTATTACCGATATTTTCATGCCCGAAAAGGAAGGCATGGAAACGATTATCGAGATAAAACGTGATTTTCCCGCCGTAAAAATCCTGGCCGTTTCAGGCGGAGACAGCCAGGGGTGTGATTACCTGCCCATGACCAAGCCGCTGGGCGCCGACGCCAGCCTGAACAAGCCTTTTAGCAACGAGGATATCGTCAGGCTTGTCAATGGACTGCTGGTCTGAAAATCCCTACCTGAACAGGCATCCGCAATGCAAAGCACTGTCTGAATAAAGTGACCTGCCTTGCATTGGGATGTCGGCTGATTGTCTGTCAGATCGTCCGGCAGAGCCTGCCAAAGCCTCCGGGTATCGTACCGGATGCCCAGTAAATCGTTCCCTGTTTGTAATCGCAGAACCAGTAGCCCCCTGGATCGCGTCTTCCGGCCAGAAAGATAAACGGCTGATTGGCGGAAAAGCATTTATGCAGGTAAAGACCCTTGTCGTTTTGTTCAGTTTCCATCAGAGAGAGAGCCTCTTCCATTGACGGCAGCCGCCAGTTGTCATAGCCGGCAAACCTGCTGTCATTCATCTTTTTGATATAAGCCTGCGTTTTGCGGATGCTGGTAATGTCATTGCCGCCGCTTTGCCACATGATGCCCGTAACCTTATCGGTTACCGTCAGTCCGTCATGGTTGTCAACCAGGAAATTGGCGAATCTACCATGTAGGTTATACTGGGTGTCAAAAAAATTCCCGGCCCTGATAATGGCGTCCGCATCCGTTTCCCGCAGATCCCGGGGAGTGCTGTTGAGCGTGACTCTGGCCAAGTCGGCCGGCAGTTCGGCATCCCGGCCCGGCAATGCTGTCCCCATATTCTCTTTTTCAATGGTGTCGTCATAGGGTATGACCCTGGAGTCGTCGTCGGTATCGACCACATTTTCCTTCAGCCATTTTTTCAGAGGCTCATCAATGGCATAACTTTTATCAAGGCCCATTGTTTTCCCCTGGGATTTTACCGCATTGTCGATCAGTTCCTGGGGTGCGTCAATTCGTGCCAGGACCCGGGCAAATTTGATGCCTCGTTCCATCAGGCAGAGGATTGCCGGTTCTTCCCAGGAGTCAATGAAGAAATAGTAGAATCTCTCCTTGGCGCTCTTGATCCGTTCGCGGCCACCCCAGCTTTCGAAGATAGCGAAGGTTTCCGCCGGGATAAGCTGCCAGTCAATGGTGGGAGTAACATCTGCCGTGTAGCCGATTTTTTCAAATAAGCCCATTTTGGTCTCCTTTGGTAAAATGTGTGCCGTATATGGTCTGCGCTGCAAGTGTAACTGTAATTTTCATCAGTGTGTATTTTACTATAGGTAAACTGGGCAAGAAAGTAAATGATAATTATTATCTTATTTTTCTTTTTTGTAACAAAAAGCTGAGATACGCAAAAATGTCGGCAATCCCTGAAAAGCTGTTTATGCTGTTTTCAATTCGGCTATAATGGTGGGCAGGAAAATTTCCGCCGGAGTTTCTAGCAGAGGTCGCATACCCCAATGAAGAAAACAGAGACATTACTTTTGCTGGGCGATTCGCTGGTTGAATTCTTTGACTGGCAGGCTCGTTTCACAGAGATGACCATGATCAACCGCGGCATGGCCGGGGAAAGGGTCAGAGGGCTGCTGGACCGGGTTTCCGGCGAGCTGGCCGCAGTGGGCAAGGTGGATGCGGTGGTCATCATGAGCGGCGCCAACAACCTGGCCGTCGAGGACTATGCTTTTCTGCGGGATTACGAGGCGATCCTGCAAAGGGTGCGGCAGGCGCTGCCCGCGGCGCGTATTGCCGTAATCAGTCTGCTGCCGTTTCGCATGCCCTGGCTGGCAGCCGATACCATCCCGCGGCTCAATGCATCACTCCGGTCAATAGCCGGTCTCGCCTATGCCGATTATCTTGATGTTTATGATGCCTTTGCCGCAGCGGATCGGGCCGGGAAAATCTGCTTTCTGCCGGACGGCGTGCATCTGACGGGCAGGGGATATGAAACCTGGGCACTGGTTCTTGATGCTTATCTATACACAGCGTCATAAGTCCGATCCATCCCATCAGCCTTTGTCACTCGCTGCGGTGCCTGCTCACAGCGCTACACGGCTGCTCCGCCGGCTCCTCTCTCGTTTCGCGTCTGGATGGGCGCTTTGAACTTATGACACTGTGTATATCCGGCTGATAAAAGAAAATATTTCCCCTCTTTTTTTGCGGGGAGATTGCTTGCTTTTTACAGAACGCGATGATATTGTTTTACAAAGTTTCATATTTGTTGCATTGTCCCGCATACATTTTCTGTTTACAGTTCGTATATTCTGGAGTGGCTTATGTACGTAAAAATCGACAAGGAATCATTTGAAGTCATCATTCTGACTGTCAGTCTTAAAATCGTTGGCATAGTACATACTCTTCCCCAGGAAAGATTAACGGATTTCATGGCTGAGGCAACCTCGGACTATCTGCCGGTCACTGATGCGTCAATCTATCATCTGGCGGGTGACAAACTGATCGCCAAAACAAAGTTCATGAGTCTGAGCAGAAAAGATGTGACCCTTATTTTCCCCACCTCGGAAATTATAAAATAATACAGCCTCCCATTCCCTGCCCGCCTGTCTTCTGATTTGCCTGAGCTGCGCTAAAAGTGTGTCATGCCTCGGCGCTGCGATTTTTTTTACGCAACATCAAATTGTTTTTTCCCCTCTTATCGTTTACCTTACATGGATGAACTGCAGCAATAGGCGCGCAGCTACCGGATCCGGAAGGACAGCATAAGAACTTGTCACCCTCTCGCATGTGAAAAAACAGGAAAATGGATCAGCAAACAGCAGAACATGAATTAGCTGAAATAACGGCCCTTTATGAGATAACCAGAGTGCTTGCCTCCAGCATGGATCTCCGCGATTGCCTGCAGCAGGTGATGTCAATCCTGGCCGAGAAGAAGGGTATGCATAACGGGACAGTCAGCATTGTTAATCCCACTACCGCCATTCTCGAAGTAGAGGTGGCCCACGGCATGACCGCCGAGGCCAGAAAACGGGGGAAATACCAGGTGGGTGAGGGGATTACCGGCCGGGTGGTGGCCAGCGGCGCCCCCATCGTCGTACCGCAGATCAGCGAGGAACCGCTTTTTCTGAACCGCACCCGCTCCCGGGGCGATATCAAGCAGAAAATGGTCTCGTTCATCTGTGTGCCCATCAAGCATGGCCTGCAGTCCATCGGCGCCTTGAGCGTGGACCGGGAATACCGGGAAGGGCTGGATTTTGACAAGGATCTCCGTTTCCTCACCATTCTTTCCGGCCTGATCGCCCAGTCCGTTACCCGCATTCTGGCCGTCAACGAGGAGAAAAAAAGACTGGAGCGGGAAAACACCCTGCTGAAAAAAGAGCTGCGCGGCAAATACCAGATCGGCAACATCGTCAGCAACAGCAGCCGCATGCAGGAGGTGTTCGAGATGATCTACCGGGTGGCGGACTCTAATGCCACCGTTCTCCTGCGCGGCGAATCCGGCACCGGCAAGACCCTGGTCGCCAAGGCCATCCATTATAACAGTAAACGGGAGAAGAAGCCTTTTGTGGTGGTAAACTGTTCGGCCCTGCCGGAAACCTTGCTGGAGAGCGAACTGTTCGGCCACGAAAAGGGGGCCTTTACCGGCGCCAACGCCATGAAAAAGGGGCGTTTCGAGCAGGCGGAGGACGGTACCATCTTTCTCGATGAAATCGGCGATCTCAGCCATGCGGTGCAGGTCAAGCTGCTCAATGTGGTGCAGGACCGGGAATTTCAGCGGCTGGGCGGGGTGAAACCGCTCAAGTGTAATGTGCGTCTGATTGCCGCCACCCATAAGGACCTGGAAAAAGCGGTGGAAAGCGGTCAGTTCCGCGAAGATTTCTATTACCGCCTCAATGTCTTTCCGGTGTATCTGCCGCCGCTCAGGGAAAGGCGCACCGATGTGCTGCTGCTGGCCGAATATTTCCTGACAAAGTTCTGCGAGGAAAATCAGAAAAATATTTCCCGCATCTCAACCCCGGCCATCGATCTTCTCATGCAGTACCATTGGCCAGGCAACGTGCGTGAACTGCAGAACTGCTTGGAGAGGGCCGTGTTGATCTGTGATGAAGATGCCATCAAGAGCTACCATCTGCCGCCCACCCTGCAGAGCGCGGAAAGCACCAATGACAAAAATCCCCTGTCGCTTGCCGCCGCTGTGGAGAACTTTGAAAAGGAACTCATTGTCGATGCCTTGAAAAAGGCCAACGGCAACCAGACAAAAACAGCCGAACTGCTCGACACCAGCCTGCGCATCATCAATTACAAGATCCATAAATATCATATCGATGTGCAGGATTATAAGGTGCGCAACCCGTGAAAATCCTCCTGCATGTCTGCTGCGGGCCCTGCGCCATTTATCCCCTTGATGTCCTGCGGCAGGAAGGGATGGAAGTAAGCGGTTTTTTTTACAATCCCAACATCCATCCATTTCGGGAGTTCAGGCAGAGAATCCAGGCCCTGGAGGAGCTGGCCGCCCAGACGCGCTTCCAGGTGGAGATCCGGCGGGACTATGGCCTGCGCCATTTTCTACGCCAGGTGGTCTTTCATGAGGATGAGCGCTGCGGCCTCTGCTACGAGATGCGTCTGGCAGCAGCAGCGGAGTATGCCGCGGCCGTCAGGGCGGATGCCTTCACCACCACTCTCCTTTACAGCCGCTTTCAGAACCACGCCTTGATCCGGCAACAGGGAGAATCCCTCAGCAGGCAATACGGAGTGCCCTTTTATTACCGGGATTTCAGGCAGGGATGGCAGGAGGGGATCGACAAATCAATTACCATGGGGCTCTATCGTCAACCCTATTGCGGCTGCATCTACAGCGAACAGGAGCGGTTTGACAGGAGATGGCAAAAGCTTAATAAAAAAGGCGGGAGCCAGCCTTGACTGATGGCTTTTCAGCTTTGTATAACAACTGAAAATTCACAACAGAGCGCACAGAGGCAATTTGGCTAACTGGCTGTAATAAAAAAGTATTTCTCTGTGATCTCTGTGGCGAGAAAAACTTTTTACCCTCTTACTTGGAAGTAGAAGGCTGATTCGGCGACACCCGGCCGAAATCGCCGAAGATGGACCAGTCAGGCAGGCCGATCTCCGGTATCCAGTCGCGCCATTTGCCTTTCGGCGGGGTGCCCGCCTGCAGCTGGGCCAGGAGTTCCTGGGCTTGCGGGGCGACCGAGCTGTCCGGATAGTTGTCCAGCAGGTATTCCAGTCGGGTAATGCTCTGTTCCAGCTTTTCGGTTTTCATATAAAATCTGGCCACATACAATTCATGACCGGCAAGGAAATCACGACAATCCTTGATTCTTGCCTTGGCCTCTTCCGTGTAGGGAGAAGTGGGGTAGAGGCGGATAAGTTTTTCAAAGGCTGTTTCCGCATCGGTGGCGCTGCCCGGATCACGGTCAATGGTGTCTACCTTGCGGAAGTGGCACATGCCGATCTGAAAGTAGATATAGGGGATTGCCTCATTGGTCGGGTGGGTTTTGGTAAAATCCTCGTAGGCGCTGATCGCCTCGGTGTAATGGCCGAGATAGTACTGGCAGTCAGCTGATTTCAGCTCGGCCATGAGGCTGTAACTGCTGAAGGGGAACCGCTCCTGGATTTCCCGGAAAATTTTCAAGGCGCTGGAGTATTCGGCATGGGTGAATTCGTCGAGACCCTGCATGGCCAGAGCTTCGGGGCCTGCCTGCATGGTTTCCGACTCGTCGCTGAACATGGACTTGATGTCTTTGAATACCGAGCAGCCGGGCAAAAGAAGCAGAGCCGCGCACAGGAAAAGCAGAGTGAGTTTTCCGCAGAGTTTACGCGTGGGATGATTTGTCAAAAAATATTTCATTTGCATATGGGGAGCTGTATTTAAAAAAACAAAAGGCACAGATGCGCTGTTTTCCAGCGTTACCTTACCCTGTTCGTTTCAGTTGAGTGAGCTCAGATAATTTTCCGCAGCAAGGCAGGCGACCGCGCCCTCTCCTGTTGCGTTGACAATCTGTCTCACATTTTTGCTGCAGATGTCGCCTGCCGCCATGACTCCGGGCTGGGAAGTCCGCATTTCCTTGTCAGTTATAATAAAACCGTCGTCATTATCCAACTGCTCAAGCGGCAGCGTCTCCATATTGGGGCGGATGCCGACCAGCACAAAGCAGCCTTTTACCGCAAGAATCGCCTCTTCTTCGCTCTGGACATTTTGCAGCCGGAGCCCTTCGACTTCCTTGCTGCCGATCACTTCGGTGACTACCGTGTCCCAGATGAATTCTATCTTGTCGTTGGCAAAGGCCTTTTCCTGGAGGTGCTTTGACGCCCGCAGTTCGTCACGGCGGTGAATGACTATGACCCTGGTGGCGAATTTGGTCAGATGGACAGCCTCCTGGATGGCGGTGTCGCCGCCGCCGATCACGGCGATCTCCAGTCCCCGGTAAAAGGGGCCGTCGCAGGTGGCGCAGTAGGACACCCCCTTGCCGGTCAGTTCCTTTTCTCCGGGAATGCCGAGTTGGTTGGGACGTGCTCCGGTGGCCAGGATAACGGCCTGGCTGGTCAGGGTTTCGCCCCCTTCCAGAAAGATTTTTTTGACCGGGCCGGCCAGATCCATGGATTTCACTTCACAGAGTTTGGTGATGAGTCCGAAACGCTCGGCTTGGGCAGCAAATTTTTCAGCCAGGTCAAGGCCAGTAATCCCTTCCGGAAAACCGGGATAGTTTTCTATCCAGTCGGTATTCATCACTTGACCGCCGGCTGCACCTTTTTCCAGCAGAACCACATTCAGTCTGGCCCGGGCGGCATAGAGACCTGCTGTGAGTCCGGCAGGCCCGCCGCCCACGATAATTAATTGAAAATCAGTTACCGGCATTATTACTTTTCAAGCATGGCCACAAGCTGGGTCTTACCCACAGCACCGGTGATCTGATCCGCGACTTTACCATCTTTGAAGAAGATAAGGGTGGGAATGGCACGAATGCCGTATTTGCCGGGGGTTTCGGGGTTTTCGTCCACGTTCATTTTGGCAATTTTCACTTTGCCTTCAAATTCGCCGGCAATCTCGTTAATCATGGGGCCGATTGCCTTGCATGGACCGCACCAGGGCGCCCAGAAGTCCACCAAGGTCGGAATATCGGATTTCAGAACTTTTTCCTGAAAATCTCCGTCAGTTACATGAACAACTTTGTCATCAGCCATATTTTTTCCCTCCAGGATTAAGTATATCAGAAATAACTGTTAGTGATCGATGAGTGTGGTGGATGATAATATTAAAATTATATGCAGAATATCGTGTTCATTGTAACGGGACTTACCTGTGATGACAAGACAATTCTGTTTGGTCGCAGGACTTTGTCAGTATTGACGGGCTGCCTGGGCAGCCGTTCACTCTAACAGATATATTCTTGTTTCTTGACAAGAGCATACTTCCTGATATTGTGTCAACAAATCGCTTTTGCATTACTTCAAACAGGATAAAAAAATGAGCAAAAAAATTACCTTTCTGCCGGATAAAACCACGATTACTGTTGATGACGGCGAAAATCTGTTAACGGCCGCCGCCACGGCAGGTGTCTATGTCCACGCCTTCTGCGGGGGTGACGGGGTGTGCGGCAAATGCAAGGTGAAAATCAAGGAGGGCCAGGTCTCCTCGGAGCGGGGGCATCTCAAGACAGCTGAATATGAGAATGGGGTCAGGCTGGCCTGCCAGACATCCGTGGCTTCCGATGTGGTGGTGGAAATACCCGAAGCAATGGGCAAGGATGGTCGGGCCCTGAGGCGCAAGCCGAAAACCACCCGGGCCATCTCCGCCCGCTCCCTTGAAGCACTGATCGGCAAATGGGAAGTGACACCTCCGGTGGAAAAACGTTTTATCAAGATCGATCCGCCCAGCCTGGACGACAATGTGCCGGACCTGCAGCGTCTGCTGCGGGGCATCAGGAAGGGATGCTTTGCGTGCAAGGAGCCGACCTACGATCATCCGGAGATGTTGCGGGAGCTGCCCTTTATCCTCAGGGAGGCCAACTGGGAGATTACCGCCATCCTGCTGCGCGGCAAGCGGGAGGAAGAGCCGGACAGGATCATCGCCCTTGAGCCGGGCAATACCACTGACCGCCTGTACGGGCTGGCGGTTGATATCGGCACCACCACGGTGAGCGGTATTCTGCTGGATCTCAATTCCGGCAAGGTGCTGGCCGAGGCCTCGGCCTATAACGGCCAGATCCGTTACGGCGAGGATGTCATCTCCCGTATCATTTATTCCCAGAGGGCCGGCGGTCTGCGCACCCTGCAGGAGAGAGTCGTGCATACCATCAATGAGATCATTGAGTCGGTCTGCCGCAATGTGATGATCAGTCCCAGCGACATCAGTTATATCATGGCGGCCGGCAACACGGTGATGTCCCACCTGCTGCTCGGCATTGATCCGAAATTCATACGCGAGGCTCCCTATGTGCCGGCCTGCAGCCAGTTCCCGTTGACCCGGGCCGCCTCCCTGGGCGTCATGGCCCATCCCTCGGTCCGTCTTTTTCTCTACCCCTCCATTGCCAGCTATGTGGGCGGCGATATTGTTTCCGGGGTGCATGCCTGCCAGATGCACAAAAGCCCGGAGCTGACCCTGTTCATTGATATCGGCACCAACGGCGAGATCGTGGTGGGGAACATGGACTGGATGATGTGCACGGCCTGTTCCGCCGGCCCGGCCTTTGAGGGCGGCGGCATCAGGTTCGGCATGCGGGCCAGCAGCGGCGCCATTGAGAATTTTCAGATCCATCCGACCACCTATGATCCGATGATCGTCACCATTGACCGCACTAAGCCGCGGGGCATCTGCGGCTCGGGCCTGATCAGCATTGTGGCCGAGCTGCTGGAGTCAGGGGTGATTGACCAGCAGGGCAAATTCAACCGCAGCATCGACCATCCCCGCATCAGAGACGGCCATGACGGCTACGAGTATGTGCTTGCCTGGTCAAAGGATTCGCTGATCGGCGAGGATGTCGTCATCACCGAGGTGGATATCGACAACCTGACCAGGGCCAAGGGCGCCATGTATGCCGGTTACCAGACCCTGCTCGAATCCGTGGGCATGAGCTTTAACGATCTGGACCGGATCATCCTGGCGGGTAATTTCGGCGCCTATCTTGACCTGGAAAGGGCCATCAGCATCGGTCTGCTGCCTGATCTGGACCGCGACAAGTTCTACTATCTCGGCAACGGCTCCCTGATGGGGGCGCAGATCAGCCTTGTTGATCACAGGCGCTTCCGCCAGCGTAGCGAGGTGAGCCGGCTCATTACCAACATGGAGCTCAGTGAGAACCCTCAATTCATGAACCACTATATGGCCGCCCTTTTCCTGCCGCACACCGACCTGAATCTTTTCCCCTCGGTGAGGAGCAAGCTGGCGGAGCTATAAAAAGTGGTGGAGCCCCTCCCGGATCTGACTATCTGCGTGGCGAGCTTCGGCCCGCCGGAAACCACGCGCCGTTTTCTGCGCGCCGTGCATGACACGGCGGATCATGTCGCCCTGGAGATTTTTCTTGTCTGCCGGGGAGACCGGCAGGATCTCTCCACCCTGCAGGCCGAATTTCCCGAACTTACCATCCTGGCCCTGCATTCCGGCAGTTATATCAACGGTGCCGTCAACCGGGCCATTGCCGCCTCCCGCGGCCGTTATTTTTCCGTGTGGGACGACAACACCCTGGCAACCTGGGGCTGTCTGCCGGGGCTGGTCGACTTTCTTGATGAGGTGCCGGACGCTGGGGTTGTCGGCCCGAAAATACGGGATGACCAAGGCACAATCCAGCAGGTGGCCAGAAGCTTTCCTTCCTGTTTTTCCCTGCTTGTCCCGGCAGGGCCTCAACCGGGACGACCGGCAGCCGGCTGGAATGAATATGCCGGCGGCGAGACGGACTGGTTTGCCGGTCCGGGCATCACCGTGAGCCGGCATCTCCTTGATGACATCGGGAAAATTCATCCGGGACTGGCTCTTTACTGGCCTGTCGAGTTCTGCCTGCGCGCCCGGCGGGCCGGCTGGCATATCCATTATCTGAGTGATGCCCAGGCCACGGGATCGCTTGCCGCCTGGCAGCAGTGCCTGACTTCGGGCCGGGAGTGGTGGTGGCGCCGCCTGTGGGAGGCCTGTCTGCTCAAGGCCACCTGGCGTTTGCGCTGAGTGGTGTTTTGTCTCGCTTGCCGCCTGAAGCCGGTTAGCTGCTGGCCGCCTCCAGTTTGGCGAACACTGGCCGGGGATCAACAAGGTGATAACGGAACCAGGTGTTCCACTGCTCCTCATCGGCGCCCATGGCAATGGCGAGGATCTCGGAAAAATGAAGAACCGGAATCTTTTTCTCCCGTGTGCACCGCATTTCAAGATTGATCTGGCACATGGCGCAGGCGGTGACCAGGCAATCGGCGCCTGATGCCACGGCGCTTTCCATGATTTGATTGACGGCATCCCGCGCCACATCAGGTTTTGAGGCGGTAAGGAAGGTCCCGCAGCACCATCGTATATTTGGCCAGAGAACAATTCGGGCGCCAAATGCCTCAAGCATTCTCTCGATGCAAACACTGTCCCCCTGTTGCGGCTTGAAAGGGGGCGGGCCTGCCAGCATACAGCCATAGTAGGGAGCGATCTTGATATTATGTAAACTCCATACCGCCTTTTCCTGAAGTTTTTTCATATCCATTTGCCCCACAACAGAAAGAAAATGGATGATTTCAAGCTTGCCGGCAACAGGATTGTCATACCTGCGTGCCACCGATTCCTGCAGTTTCCTGCTCTGGGCGAGATGGTGCTTGGCCTGCCGCAGATTACGGAAACAGCTGGGGCACATGACCACCAGAGGGCGATTGGCCGGGGCCAGAGTCAGATTGCGCACCGCAAGTTCAAAGCCCAGCTGTATATCAAGACAATGGGCCGAGGAGGAACCGCAACAGTTCCAGTCATCAAGTTCGATGAGATTCAGGCCAAGATATTTGCAGGCCTGGATCAAGGAAAGAGAACATTCCTTGGACGTAGTGGCCATGGAGCAGCCGGGGAAATAGGAGAAATCGATCATGTCGGAGAAAGCTCTGTCGGTCATGTCTCCTGCCATGTCTTTTTAAAAAGACGTTTAATTTCGTTAACGGCATGAACCTTGGACGGGCGCAGATCAAGTTTGCGTTTGGCCAGCATGACCACTCCAGTATCGAGATCAGCCAAAAGATGTCCTGATTTGATCTTGTAGCGAAGCATAATCTCCAGTTTATGGGTCCGGCCATATCGCTCAATGGAGTGCAGCACTTCCCGATGGAAATTCAGTACATCCTCTTCGGGGATGGGCATATTTGCCTCCAGCGCCAGTTGCCGCAAGACGTCCATCGCCGCCACAATGTCTATGCCGGCCGGGCACTGGCTTGCGCAGGTATTGCAACCCACGCAAATCCAGATGGCAGAACTTGTCAGGACCTCTTGGCGCAGGCCGTACTGGATTTTGCGGAACAGGGTGTGCGGAGCATGGCCCATGGCCTCGTAAAATGGGCAGACAGAGGCGCAGGTGCGGCATTGGAGGCAGGTGTTGATGTTTACCCCGCAGAGACTTCTGATTTCATCACTGAAGGATTTGCCCCTGCCTTGCTCGTGGAGTATGTCGATGTTGCCGTTCATTTTGCCGGATGTCGCACACAGAGGTTGTAGGCTGGTAGGGCCAAGCTTCGGAACTGAATTTGAGTCATTACTATTATTTATTAAAGAGGGGCATGTTGCGGAAGTCAAACAAATATCTGATTTCCACCCATTTTCAGCCAGTCAGAACGAAGCATTATATATACCGGGAAATTAAGCATAAAGTTGACAGTTTACGGTTTACAGTTGAAGGAAATTATCTTGTCAGATTTTGATATTGGTAGAGCGTAAACTGTAAACCGGCAACAGTAAACTCATGGAAATTGCAATAAAATTGAAGGAAGCGGGCCTGTAATATGGCTGAAAGTCGATGATAATCATAAACAAATAAAGATTAGGGGCAGGGTTTTGGAAGCTCAGGTCGCCTCTTGAAGGTGGTTATGTAGAAGGTTACAGGGGAAGAGGCTCAGGAAACAGTAGAGGTATCTCTGCTGAATGAACTATGCCGTCCTCGGAATGATTACGTAGCCAATTGACGGAAGTGTCTGCGGTTTGGTGACGCGATTCGCCGACGCATACTTTTTGTGCTTGATATGCCTGTCACCGAGCCCAAAATATATATTTTCCGGGATACAGACGACACGCTGGGAAGAGCAGCAATGCTGTATATTTTCTCCTTCCGCGTGCCCTTGCCTGGAAGTGGGGGAAGCAAAGGACGCGGATGGAGAAGAATACACTGAAATTAGAATTTGTAGTTCAAGTCAAACTGGTACAGATCAACATCCGGTTTGTCTAATTCGATTGCCTCATAGAGCATGGCGGTGATACCAGCGGATACGTTTTTGGTGAAATTGTAGGCAAGGTCAATTCTGTGGCCCTGGATATCGGTGTTGTTCAAGCCGGTGCCGAAATCCGCATCCTTAAGTCCACCATACAGTGAGTCTGACTCCACACGGGTGTAGGCGTAGCCGATTTTAAAGTCATTGATCTTGCTGTTAATACCCAGAATCCAGCCCGTGTCTTCTTGGTCCGGGAGAAGTGTTCCGCCAACCTGGCCCTGACCGGCATTGCCGTCAGCGCCGAAATTCTGCCAGGCTTGGGCGTAGACGGTCATCTTGGCGCTGCCGAGGGGGAAATTGACATCACCATAGATATCGCCGATATTCAGCTCATATTTGTTCGGATCAACATCTTCCAGGAGGCCGCCCGTACTTGATTCTTCATTGATAAAACTCTTGTCATAGGTGTGGTATCCGGCAGCCAGTGTATATTTCAGGTCGCCTGCTTTGCCAGTGTAGCCGGCCTGGCCGGCATAAAGCATGGCCGTGTTGTAGTTGCCGGCCTTGGCCTGATAGTATCTGACCCCGTATGCACCCACCGTGGTGAAAAGCCCGGCATCTGATTTGTAGCCGCCGGTGAAGCCGGTAAAACGTGCGTCGCTGTCCCAGAAAATCCAGGAGGTCTCGTAGGGGTTGATATGCTGGCCGGCGGTAAAGGTGAAGTCGTTCCATTTGTGTTTGCCGTAGGCGTAATCCAGACGAATGTCGCCTGTTTCAAAGGGGCTGGATTCACTCCAGGTGGCATTGGTCGAGGTGGCGTCGGTGCTGCCGGTAGCAAGACCTGCACCAACCTCCCAGTTCTCCGCCGTGTTTTGCCATATTCCTCCGATGCGGAACCGGGTGCGCAGCCGATCCCGGTTTTCATCGCCGGAGTCCTTGTCGATCTGGCGGGTTTCAAATCTTGCTCGGAGATCGCCCTTGATGGTCAGTTGATCAATGAGGCTGTTTGCCAAGGTGATTTTCGAGGGTCCGGCCACAGCTTCATTTTTCTCCACCTGTTTTTTCAGGGTGTCAATGACTTCCTGTTGCGAGGCCACCTGTCTCTGGAGAGCTTCAATTTTATCCAGGATCTCCTGATCACTGAGAGCCGCCTGGGCGTTTACCGACCAGAAGGCGCCAACGCAGAGTGCCAGTGTTGAGATAACTCTTTTCATGCAAATTCTCCTATTCTCCCCAATAAGGTTGTTGATTTCGCGCCGGCTGACAGTGCTTGGCGCTCATAAATTGAGGACATCTTAAAGGGTGGATATTAGAGAAGGGTTAGTTTCAGATTAGGAAATGGATAGAAAGAGCACAGTGCTGAAGAAGCTTTTTACACTAATGGAGACTGGTTGGCGTAATTGTCTTTATGCAGAATATGCTGAAGCGGGGATAAGAGGTGCGTTTTAGGTGGAAACTGGGACAAGCGAGGAACAGGATGGAGTATTCTATGGGCTGGACTGGGCGGCGGGTGCCGGAAAAGGGGATAGAATGAATTGCTCCTGCTCCAACCCGATAATTTTATAATTTTCTGAAAAATAATTAAGTCCCCTTTTCCGCCCCAGGGGACAAAGCTATCAGGTGCAATGCGGCGTGGAATTACATGTCGGAGATGTCCTGATCCGTGCTGCGCCGCATTGTTTTCACAAGGTCGCTGCGCCGCTGGGCCAGCCCGGCAAAATAACTGTCGCTGACGCCGCCGGTGACATATTCGCCGGTAAAAACCGAACAGTCAAACGAGGTGATCTCCCGGTTGCCTTTCTGCACCGCTTCAATAAGATCCTCCAGGTCCTGATAAACCAGCCAGTCAACCCCGAGGGCAGTACTGATCTCCTCAACGCTGCATCCATGGGCGATAAGTTCATTGCTGGTCGGCATATCAATGCCGTAGATATTGGGGAAGCGGACCGGCGGCGCCGCAGAGGCGAAATAGACCCTGGTCGCTCCTGCCTCCCGGGCCAGGCGGACGATCTGCTGCGAGGTGGTGCCGCGCACAATGGAGTCATCAACCAGCAGCACATTTTTGCCCTTGAATTCCAGGCCGATGGGGTTCAGCTTCTGGCGCACCGATTTTTTGCGCTCCTGCTGGCCGGGCATGATAAAGGTGCGGCCGATGTAGCGGTTCTTGATAAACCCCTCGCGGTATTTGCAGCCCAGTTTGGTGGCCAGTTGCAGCGCCGCGGTCCGGCTGGTATCCGGAATGGGCATTACCACGTCGATGTCATGGTCGGGCCGCAGTCGTTTGATTTTGTCCGCCAGCTTCTCGCCCATGCGCAGCCGTGCCTTGTAGACCGAAACCTTGTCCATGATGGAATCTGGCCGCGCCAGATAGACATGCTCGAAAATACAGGGGGCATAGCGGGGCTGCTCGGCGCACTGGCTGACGGACAGGCGGCCCTCCATGGAGATGAACACCGCCTCGCCGGGTTTGACATCATCGATGAGCGTAAAGCCCTGGCCGTCCAGGGCCACGCTTTCCGAGGCCACCATATAATCAACTCCCTGTGCTGTCTCCCGCAGTCCATAGACCAGCGGTCGGATGCCCCAGGCATCCCGGAACGCCACGATGCCGCAGCCGGCAATCATTGCCACGGCCGCATAGGCGCCCAGGCAGCGGCGATGCACTCCGGCCACGGCCGCGAACACGTCTTGGTCGGTGACAATGAGGTTGCCGCGCTTCTGCAACTCATTGGCAAAAACGTTGAGCAGCACTTCCGAATCGGAATCCGTGTTGATGTGGCGCAGATCCTCATGGAAAAGATTGGTGCGCAAGGCATCGTCGTTGATGAGATTGCCGTTGTGGGCCAGAGCGATGCCGTAGGGGGAATTGACGAAAAAAGGCTGAGCTTCCGCCTGACTGGCGCTGCCGGCGGTGGGGTAGCGGACATGCCCGATGCCCATGCAGCCCAACAGATGGAGCATGTGCCGGGTATGAAATACGTCCCGCACCAGGCCGTTGCTCTTGTGCAGGATCATCCGCCCATTATGGCAGGTCATGATGCCTGCCGCATCCTGACCGCGATGCTGCAGATAGGTGAGCGCATCATAAATTGACTGATTTACCGCAGTGTTGGCCACGATGCCGACGATACCGCACATGATTTTCCCTTGAACCTTTTTTGGGGTGGCTTCGTAAAAACTGCAAATTTACCACAGAGAGCACAGAGAACATAGAGCTTACTGCAATAAAAAAATATTTCTCTGTGATCTCCGTGTGCTTGGTGGTGCAAACAGACATTTTTCTTTGGCTGGACGTTTTTTCGCTGCCGTTACAGATCCGGAAACTTTATCTTCAGGGTTTCCTTGTCCTGGCCGCGGGAGACTTCCACCAACAGCTCCAGGTCCCCGCTGCGCAGCCCCAGGGCAAGGGGCAACCTGCCCTCGTCCTTCTCGATGTGCAGAATGGCCCGCATGATGGCTGAAATCCTGTTGAACTGCTCGATGCCTGGCGGCGGCAGGGTGATCTCTTCATCGCCCGTCACCTTGCTGGTCAGCTTGTCCCCCTTTTTTTTCAGGGACAGCTTCTTGGCCTTTTCCGATATGGTATACATGATGGCCAGGGCCAGATATTTGACGGCATTCTCCTCCGGGTCGCCGCTTTCCGTGCCGGACATGCCTTTCAACTGCTTCAGAAAATTCGTTTCCAGATAGCAGTCGCACATTTCCTGCAATTTCAGGTGATAATTCCGTTCGCTGAGATCCATTGTTTCCTCCTTTTATCTAAGGGTGATGGAAATTTGTAATTAATCAGGTGTGTAGTCTGCAGGTGTTTAGTCTGTTGGCGATGGAAAATTGCCTGATAAGGCCTGCCTTGCCCCTGAATACCTGATGTCTCGTATGGCAAACTTTTCACCTGACAGACTACTAGTCTAAAAGTCTCAACAAGCTGAGCACTCAGTCGAGGTTCTGCGCCACAAAATTCCAGTTGACCAGTTTGTTGAGCAGGGCATCGACATAGTCAGCGCGCCGGTTCTGGTAATCAAGGTAGTAGGCGTGCTCCCAGACATCAATGGTCAGCAGGGGCTTCATGCCTTTGGTCAAAGGCATGTCCGCATTGCCGGTCTTGACAACCTTAAGGTCGGTGCCATCCAGCACCAGCCAGGCCCAGCCGCTGCCGAACTGGGTCATGGCAGCATTCGCCAGCTCTTTTCTGCACGCCTCCATGGTGCCGAAAGATGACTCGATCTTCTTTTTCAGGGCCGGGGGTGGCTCGCCGCCGCCCTGGGGCTGCAAGCCCTGCCAGTAGAAGGTATGGTTCCAAATCTGGGCCGCGTTGTTGAAGATCCCGGCCTTGTCCGCCAGGCCGGCGGTAGCGGTGATGATCTTTTCCAGGGGCATGTCGGCATACTCGGTACCGGCCGCCAGCTTGTTCAGCTTG
This sequence comes from Pseudomonadota bacterium, assembly GCA_018897105.1. GTDB lineage: Bacteria > Desulfobacterota > Desulfobulbia > Desulfobulbales > SURF-16 > SURF-16. Next base: position 70,485 of record JAHILF010000011.1, on the reverse strand, counting down.
TCCACATATGCCTTGTGGTGCTTGCCGTAGTGAAAGCCGATGGTTCTGGCGCTGATCACCGGATCAAGGGCGTTCTCGGCAAAGGGCAGTGGCGGCAAAACAAAGGGGGAGGCGGCGCGGGCTGTGCCGGAAAAACCGCCTGCGGCCGCAACAAACGCCGCGCCGGCGGAGGCGGCAAGAAAATCACGTCGGGAGAGACCGGAAGATGGACGGGCTGTGTCGTTACTGTTCATGTGACTACCTCCTGTGTTGATTTGTCATTTCTCTGAAAAGATCATGCTGTTCATTTCATGGTGACATCCTCGCAGCAGAATTGTCCGGGCGAAGCAATACACAGCGCAACAAGGCTGCTCCACCGGCTCATCGCTCGTTTAGCGCCTGGACTGGGCGCCTTGAACTTATGTCGCCGGTATAGGAACTTCAGCCAAACAAAAAGATGCCCCATAACTGGGAAAATTATGGCAGAAACCAGCGCAAACGTAAATTTTATTTTCAGCGACCGGATTTTCCCGGAGGACGGCCTTTGCTAATTTGAAATGGGGGCATCATGACTTGTTCTCCTCAGTTTGAAAAGATGGGGTTTAATGACCGCTTACAAAAATTCTCCCAGTTAGTTTGCATTTTGCCGGATCGTTGCCAAAGCCCTACAGGCATCGTTATCATGCCAGAAAAAATAGGATGTGAAAGCGGAGAAGGTCGTTTATATTCTGTTTTATGGGGAATATCCGTTACCGCAGGACAATACTGCAGACAAGCTGATCTCTGCAGATTTTACGTTGATACTCAAATTGCGGTTCGAGAAGAGTGCCTAATTTTACTTTGTCACATTGTCGGATAACTACTTGATTTAGCGATATTCTGTTATTTGATTAATTTTTTTGCAAAATACGTAAAATCAACAAGTTGCGTTACAATGTGACAAAGTAGAACTAAAGTACTTGAAGTTGAGGTACTTTCTGATCAGTACTGGTATCAATTTTCTATACATAACGCCCAAGAATTTGCCCTGTTAATGATAATTTCGCGTAGCGCCACTGAGCTTCTCCACGGTCAGGTCGCACCGATTGTCAGGTGGTTTTTATATTTTTATAAACGTTTTGTCTCCCCGCCCAGAGGAATATATGATGTTCCGTTTTGACCGGCTTTGTCCTCTTTGCTAGCCCTCCGCAACGAGCCGACGCAATCCCTCCCTGAGCTTTCCAAAACTGGGAGAGATGTTCCGGCCTGGGTCCATCAACGGACCGATCCTTTTGGCCCATTCATGCTTCACTTGCCCCGGTAATGGCCAGCCGGCTTTTTTTATCGCTGCCGATCCGCCCACATGCACGGCGTCGGCGAGTAGCTCCCATGTACCACATGCGCTGTCTTGAACATACTTTGCGAGCACATCCAGCTTGGCTCGTGGATAGGCAGCCAACAAAGCAGCCTGATCGCCAAAATACCAGGCTTCAATTTCCTCGATAGCGAGTCGAAACAGTGTGTCAGGCGCCGGATTGCAGGCAGCGGCGGCAGCCTGCAGCTCTGCCAGGAATGCAGCACAGTCGCGTTTGTCGGTATCGAGCACGATCACAACGGCATCGATTCCGGGCGTCTTGCCATAACCGCGTAACAGTTTTGGCAACTGATCAAGTAGAATCCGCTTCGCTGGATCGGCCTTTGTCACCAAGCCCTGTGGGATTCGGCCAATACCTTTATAGGCGTGTAAACGCCAGGTATGCGGATTGCCTTGCGGCCCCATAAGCCGAGGCAGTAACACTTGCAGCAACTGCTCTCCCGAACTATCCTCCACCAATATCTCAATGTGCATGTTCACCTCGCATCTAGATAGTCGCTGTACCAAAGACCACCCAAAGGCAAGCCTTCAGCCACGAGGTTTTTCACGTCTTCCAGTTCTGAGACACGACGCACTGTGGAATAGCCATCCGCACCTTTCTCTAGTATCCATACTTCCTCGGGGGCCAGTGCATCAACAAAGTACGGCTGGTGCGTGGTCACAAAAATCTGTGGGGCATTCTTCTTGCCGGTGGCATGAGAACGGAACTCCTGGGCCAATGCCTCCAACAACTTGTGATAAAGGCCGTTTTCCGGCTCTTCGATGCAAATGAACGGTGGAGGGACTGGGTCTTCCAACAACAGCAGATAAGCAAACACTTTTAGCGTGCCGTCTGACATTTGCTGAGCAAAGAATGGATCTCCAAAAGCGCCGTCGTTGAAGCGCAGCAACACGCGCTTGTCCTGAGTCTCCTGTGTGTCGATACTGGTAATCCCCGGAATCTTGCCCGCAATGCGTTCGAGGATGGATTTAAATCGCGATTTGTGCTCACGTTCCATGAACTGCACTACGTTGCCGATGTTATCGCAGTGGATGTTCAAATGCCGCTGTGGGCCGGCGCTCGGTAGACTGCGCGCCGCATCCGGGTAGAAATAGGACAAATACCAGCTTTTGAGGAAGTCACGAAAGCGTTTGATACGCGGATGTTCCTTAAGCGTGCCAAGAGTTGCGATACCGAGTTGTCGGGTATCGGTCAGTTCTACTGGCGCCTGGGCGCGATCTTCCTCACTTTCGATCTCTACCGCTTCTTCACCTGCCCAGACCGTGCCCCTGCCGTGATGCAGCCGCAGGAACGGATAAGGCCGACCGTGTTTTTGGCCTTTGCGACGCTGCTTAAGTACTTCTGATTCGACAAAAGGACGACCCGAGGCATCCAGAGCGATCGCCAACTCGTAGGTGATCGGTCGCTCATTGGGCGCTTCGCGGTAATAGATTTCAAACCGGATAGGTTCATCCACACCTTTCGAGCGCAGGCGATCGAAGCCCCCTCGCTGCTTCATGTCGCAAGCGCTTTCGACATCGACAGACAGACAGTCCGCCACGAATCCGAAAGCATCGAACAAGGTGCTCTTCCCAACGCCGTTCTTGCCAATCACCACGGTGAAAGGTGTCAATGGCTCTCCGGTCTGTTGGCTGGAGAGTTTGCCGAGTGTCACATCGCACAGTGCACGATAGTGCTGTACCCTAAATCCTTCGATGACAGCCATTTATTTCTCCTCCCTGTGGGCTATCGCCCAACGCCGCGATCACTGGTTAATTAGGAGCGCAGCGCTTTGTTACCTTCATCCTTTCACGTAGCGATAATTGAATGCACTAGCATTTTCATCTATCAACTTAATGTGGTCGTTTCTTGTAATTTACCTGGAGAAATGCGTTTACTTTTTACATCGTTGAAGTGGTCTTCGTTCAAAGTCAAAAGAGCATCCACTTCTTCTTGCTCTATTTTTAAAATTTCCATAGATTCCCTTTTACTGAAAACCAACAAGCTATTCTACGGGCCAGTATATCACCCCAGCTTAAAGGGTGCTGCGCATGTTCTCCCATGGTCGAAAGACTCGGCTCATTGATTAAACATGTCCGATATTACCGCAATACTCCAATATTTTTTTCTTAACAAGCCAATTCCGCAGGGATAATTGCTTTTCTGGAGAGCATATCGGATGGAGGATTCCGGGACCCTATGTCCGTTTGTTTTTGGTGCGGTTACCGCATCAGGACGGCACACGGATTTCCCCCCTAAAAAAGAAAAAAGCCGGGCTGCCCTCATCAGGCAACCCGGCTTTGCTTGTAATATCCTTGTCATTCCATCCCCGCCAGCAGCAGGGTTGGTCTTTTCACTTTTACGGCAGCGTCACCCGCAGATCGGCATCCTCGCTGAAGGTGTAATCCACCATCTTGTGGGCGGCGTCAATGGTCTGCACCTGGACGTTGTACGTCCTGTTGCCTCTGACATAGGTGTGGCTCATGACGTCGGTGGCCGGCTTGCTGTACACGGAGCGCAGGCGGTCGCCCCAGTAGACATAGACCCTTTGCACACCCGCTGGAAAAGCGGCGTGCAGGGTGACCATCGTGCCGGTAATCGAGGTGGTGAAATCAATCGCCGGCGCTGCGGTCTCAACCAGGGAGGCGGTGGCATTGATCGTTCCGGTAGCGGTTTTCCCGCTGGTTGATTCCGTCATGGTCAGCGCCGTGGTATAATTGCCCGGGTTATCATAGCGGTAAACGATGACATCCTGGCCGTTGCCGCCAAAGATGCTGCCGCTGCCGCCGAAATTCCAGGTATAGGTGCAGACGCGGTCTTCCGACACGCCATCCACGCTCTCGTAACAGGAGGAACGGCTGGCATCCAGGGTGACTACCCGGTCCGTATCAAGGGAGGAAAGGGCGGAGATCTGCGGCACTACATACATCTCGACGTTCTGGGTCCACTTGGCCGGGTTGGAATAGCCCCAGTATGCATGGCAGGTGTTGGCGGAACAGCTGCCGCCGCCGTCGGCCGGGGTATAAATAAATGATAAGGCCTGCGAACCATCGGCGGGCCGCCCGGGGAAAGTCGGCGCGGGGGACACATTGACCGTGCCGTTATTGTGGGTGGCTCCGATATCTGTGCCATTGGTGGTAGTTTCAAAATGGCAGGTCTGGCAGCCGTAGCCGAGCTGGGTGTGGCGTTTATGCCGGTCATTGGCCCCGATGGCCGGCGGGTAGTCGTGGCAGGAATTGCAGCTGGGCAGAAAACCGTTCTTGTGATCATGGCAGCCCAGGCAGTCCTGGCCCGGGTTATGGTCGGTACCGGAACCGTCGGCCCGCCAGTAGTTGGTGGTGGTGTGGCAGACCTGGCAGATGCCGTCCGGGGTGGAATCGGTACCGTTCGGCCCTAGGCCGTCGTTGTTGGCCGCGTCTTGGCGGCCCAGGAAACGCACGGTAGCACTCGGCCAGGATGAGGAGGAGGGCGCTGTAGTATCGGTATAGATGCGGGACAGTACCTCCTGGCCATAAAAAACTCTCAGGATTCCAGGAGGATAAGGCACGAAAACGTCATTTCGCAACTGTCCCTTGATGACAATGTTCATGGTACCGTCGGCATTGGCAGAGGCAGCCTGAATTTCACCGTACCAGACCCGGGGGCGATAGCCAGGGTCCCTGATAACTTCCAGCATCAGGCCGCGCTCTGGCCCGGTTTTTTTATTCCAGGTGCTGAGATCATTCCACTGGGAATCATTCACGTTCATCTGCACCCCGGCGAAGGTGGTCGTATCTTCTGCCGGGTCCCAGACACCGGCCACTGTATACGTTCCCTCGGCGATTGCCGGGGTAAGGAGGGGATCGATGTGATCAATCTGCGGCGGATGATAATAGTCGTTCTGGGTGGGGCCGTGGTGGCAGGAGCCGCAGCCCCGGAGCAGGGTGCCTTTGGCGTCGTCGGCGATGGCAACAGCGGAATGAACTTCCATGGCCGGTGCCGCATACAGGGTGTAGGGCGGGCCGCTCTCGTTGACATGGCAGGTGGTGCAGAGAAAGAGATTGCTGGCAAAAGCCCAGCTTCCCGTGACTCCATCAGCCGTATGGCAGTTCCCGCAGTCGCTGAAACTGAAATTGTCCGAGTTCATATAACTGGTGCCGTTATGAGGCGACTGCTCATAGAAGCTGTAGGTCAACTGGGCCGTGGCCACACCAGGCATGGCCAGAAATAAAAACAGGGGCAGACTCTTTATCATTTTTTTCTTCATTTTTCCCTCTTTCTCATCCAGGACGGGCCAGCGCAGCGGAACCCGGCATTGATCTGACTTGTTTTGCCGGTTACGCTGCGCTGAGCCGGCTTTTTGCCTGGTAGGGAGAGCAAAAAGAACACCACAGCGTGATATCTGAGTAAATATTTTTTTATCAAATAATATCGATGTGTTAATCGCTGACAGTCGGCAGGAAAAGTTTCCGTGCCCGCAGAATTAGGCCATTTACCCCGGGAAACGGATTGCCGTTGTGTCATTTTCCCCAACGAGCAGGAGGATCAAGATAGCCGACCAGTATGGGGACATGATGCTTGATTATTCCCTGGAGCAGTGAACAGCTCAACAGCACTGCAACTATAGATTGCGATTTCACAAAATATCGGATACGGGGAGAAAAAAATCAAATTTATTCTCTTTTGAGATGGTCGATTAGCCAATTTATCCTGTTCACATTTTGTCGGACTGCCGAATGCTGCATTTGCCGATGATGATGCCTGGCGTCGCAGTAAAAACCGCCGGTGGAGTGAGGCCGAAACGAAGAGTTTTGTGATAGCCCGTGCACGGTCTAGCCGGAGGCGAAGCACGATGCATTTTAAAGAAGTGAATGTCAGCAGGAAGAATGAATCAGTTGACGTGGAGGGTCAAAATGAAAAATAGAATCATGCGCAGTGTCATATGTCTCATAGTGCTCTGGTTGGCGGCTTGTTCTTCCCTTTTCCCGACGCCTATTGCCAAACTGCTTGAGGACCCTCGCAGTTTTGAGGGCAAGCAGGTGCAGGTCTCCGGGGTAGTCGTTGAGAGTATCAGCATCCTGGTGCTGAAATATTTTGTTGTTCAGGATGATACGGGGGAGATCACGGTTATTACCCAAAGACCCCTGCCGCGAAAAGGGGAGAAGGTCAAGGTTTACGGGAAAATCCAAGAGGCGTTTTCCCTGGGTGATCAACAGCTGATTGTTCTGAGCGAAGACCCGGGAAAGCAATAAGCGGACGTTTGTAAAGGGCATGTCCCCTGCAGTAAGCAGTTTTATCCCCTGTCTTGCCTTTGTGAAAAATTTCCCTGCCGGGCATGAACAGTATCGGCACAATAATCATTGGCGCAACCAATGTTGCAGCCTGAAAGTGCAAAATTCCGGACAAAACGATTCGGAAATCCGCAAGGCTTATCCGGAAAATGTGAAACATGCCGGCAAGGTCTATACCGTATATGCCGACATGACATTTTTTAATGAACCTGCCCGGTATGCCACGAAGTAATCATGCGTTGATTTGAGTTGCCGGCAGTCCTGGACTGCAGAGGTTGAAACAATTCTTTGCAAAAAATAGAATCAGGGCGTAAATGAGTGATGCCCAAACTTCTACTGATTCAGCCGCCGGTGCAGGATTTTTATGACACTGATATCCGCCTGCAGCCCATAGGTCTCTATTACCTCAAGGCGGCAGTGCAGAAGTTTCTGCCGGAATTTCAGGTTACGGTTCGGGATTTTCACCACGTCTGGGGCAGAAAGACCATCCCGCTGCCCCGGGAACTCCGCTATCTCAAGCCGTTTTATCAATGCGCCGACAGCGGCCCCTTCAGCACCTTTCATCAGTACTATCACTTCGGCGCGCCGTTTGAAGAGATTGTCCGCGAGGTGCTGGAGGAAAGGCCGGACATCATCGGCATCTCCTCTCTTTTTTCCCCCTATTACCGGGAAGTTCTCTTTCTGGCAGCCAGGCTGAAACAGGCAATAGGCTGCTCCATTCTTGTCGGCGGCTCCCATGTTTCCTGCGCGCCGGAGATGATGCTGAATGATCCCCAGGTGGATTTTATTATCCGCGGCGAGGGGGAACGGCCGCTGGTGGAATTTCTCAAGGCCTGGCAGCAGGGGCAGGGCTTCAGTGAGGTGCCGAATCTTGGTTACAAAGAGGGGGGCGAACTTTTTTTCAACCCCTTGGCGCCCAATTATCCCCTAGATGAGCTGCCCATACCTGATCTGCCGGATAACGACTCAGGCCGCTATCTGGTTAACGGCAAGCCAATCACCTTTGTGCTCACCTCCCGGGGCTGCCCGCTGCAGTGCACCTTCTGTTCGGTGCGCCTGACCTTTGGCAGCTGTTATCGGCGCAGGACGGCGGAGGATGTGCTGGCTGAGATCGATCATCGCTACTCTCAGGGCTTTCGCGTTTTTGACTTTGAGGACGACAACCTCACCTTTGACAAGAGGGAGATCAAGCATCTCTGTCACCTGCTGCTGGAGCGGTTTCATGGGCGGGACATCCAGCTGCTGGCCATGAACGGCGTCTCCTACGCCAGCCTGGATGCCGAGACCCTGCAGCTCATGCAGCAGGCGGGCTTCACCCACCTCAATCTGGCCTTGGTGAGCTGTAGGCAGGAAATCCTCTCAGCAGTGGGCCGCACCCACCAGGTGGAACAGTTTAGCGAGGTGGTGAAAAATGCCGCTGACATGGGATTTGCCATGGTGGCTTACCTGATCCTCGGACTGCCGGGGGACAATTTGCAGAACATGATTGAATCCCTGGCGACCCTGGCCCGGCTGCCGGTGCTGATCGGGGTGTCGATTTTTTATCTTACGCCGGGCACCGCCATTGCCGAGAAATTCCCGCCCATGACGTCAGAGGATATCTTTCTCTCCCGCTCCACCGCCATGGCAATCGAGACGGATGGCGTCAAACGCCGGGATCTGTACACCCTGTTTATCGCAGCGCGCATCATCAACTTTCTCAAAGGCCTGGAGTTTGTCGGACAGAACCAGAACCTTGATCAGCTATTGGCGGACTCGACGGAGAAAAACCAGAGAACCCGCCTGGGAATGGAAATTCTGTACAGGCTCCTGGCCGAGCGGAAGCTCTATGCCGCCACAAAAAGTGGTCTGCAGGAGGTTGGAGAATTTGACCCGGAACTCTTCATGCGGCTCTGGGAGAAACTCGACTGGCTGATCACCCAGAACGGGAAAAGGATCACTATAAGGGATAGGTAAACTGGCTGGTGAAAGACCATTACATTTCCAACCATTGGGTTACGACCCCTTATGCCGGCCGCAGTATTATGAAGTTACAGTTATTTTTTGCAACGGTATAGGTAGTTTTGCGTGTTGACAAGCCCTCCGTATCCCGCTATTTTGTCAAGTTAATAATTTATAATGCCAGTTTTTTCCTGCGGATAAATGATGAACTCGTAAAAAGTCCCAAAAACGTTTTTTTTGCGTCGTAACTCATTGAGTTAGTGTCATCATTTTTTGAAATTTTGACTTTTTACGAGACCATCATAAATGACCTTCAAATAATATTTAGATAAGGAGAGATTCCATGTCTCAGACGGTATTAGCAATTGCTGAAAGCATCAACATCATGGGCAAGAGAAGCGGCGGGGCCATGAAAGAGAGAAATCCTGCTCCCATCCAGGAGATGGCCAAAGAGGAAAGCAAAGCAGGAGCCGCCTACCTTGATCTGAATATCGGCCCGGCCCGCAAGGACGGCACCGAGCTGATGCCCTGGGTGGTGCAGACCGTTGAGGCTGTCACCGACACCCCCCTGTGCCTGGATACCACCAATGCCGATGCCATGGCCGCAGGCTTCAAAGTGGTGAAGAACAAGGCCAATGCCATCATGAACTCCATCTCCGCTCAGCCGGAAAGAATGGAAAAACTGATCCCGGTAGCCGCCGAAGCGGGCTGCAATGTCATCGCCCTGCTCTGGGGTCCGGAAGGCATGCCCCGTGATTCCAACGAGCGTGCGGCAATGGCGGTCGACCTGATGATGGCCCTGGCCGAGGCCGGAATCCCCAACGAGAAAATGCTTTTTGATCCGATCGGCACGCCTATCACCCTTGGTGCCGATCAGCTCGCCTCAGGTCTTGAGTTCTTGAGCATGCTGGAGGATATCGCCCCGGGCGCCGGATCAACCATCGGCCTGTCCAATGTGTCCAACGGTGTTGCCGACCATCTGCGTAAATACCTTGACCGGACCTATCTGGTCATGTTGATGAAGTATGGCCTCACCACGGCAATCGTCAATTCCTATGATGCGGAACTGATGGCTATCTGCAAGGGCGAGCGCCCTGAACTGGTGAGCCTGGTGCACGGCATGATGGATGGCAATGACCCCGGCCCGGCAGGCCTTGCCGGTTCCGCGCTTGAGCATTACAAGACCTACAAGGTTCTCTCCGGCCAGACCATTTTTTCCGAGTCATGGCTTGAACTGTAAAAAGAAAGCGGTTTGACAATAGGTAATTGCGGAAAAGGGGCCTGACGGCCCTTTTCCTGTTTGTAGTTGCAGGAGCAATGTCGTTAACTTAAGGCCGGGAGACAGATTAAATTTTTCCTCCAGCCTGAGGGGACTGAATTTTTTTCGCGGTTTGGGCGAAAATCATTCTGTCCCCGGCTTTGGCAAAGGAAAAATAAAATCGGTCCCCTCTGCAGCTCATTTTTAAGTTAATGACATTGGTTGCAGGAGAGCAAGCGATGGCTGATATCCCTTTGCATCACATTGTCTATGGTACGTGCACGGATTATGTCACCGGTGAAACGCTGACTGACACCGATGACGAACGCATCCGCCAGCAGCTTGCCCGGTTGCTGGTCGAGGAAAAGGGCTATCCGAAAAGCGCCCTGGAGATGCGGCGCAGGATCGAAACCCTGTTCGCCGGACAGTTTGTCGTCTCTAAAGTAGACATCACGGTGCATCATGGGGGCAGGCAATGCATGATCATCCGTTATGCCCCCGGTTCCCTGGTAACCAGGGAACGGCCCACCATTGCGGCGGCCAGAGTGCTGGATAAGGAGTCCAGAATCCCGTTGGCCGTGGTGACCAACGGCCAGGATGCGGAACTGCTTGACACGGAAACCGGCGAGGTGCTTGGCACCAGCCTGGCGGCAATTCCGTCAATGGCAGAACTTGCTGAAATGTTTGATAAATTTAAGTTTGACTCATTTGCTGACCAGGCGAAATACGAGCGGGAGCTGCGCATTTTAAACGCCTTTGATGTGGAGATCTGTTGTGCCGGGGGCCCGTGCGCCTTACCCGGAGCCCCGCAGGGCAGAGGCGGGGATTAACAGAGCTTATTTAAAGCTCTTAGGCGATGGACTCATAAAAACACTTGCAACGACCCCGAGCAACACGATACATTGACAAATTACCCTGTCCGGAGCTTACGCTTCCCATGAACAGGGGCTGAAAGTTTTTGCGAAACAGCCAAATAACGGAGAAATCAGATGTCTGAGTGGACGAAATCAAGCTGGCAGAATTTTACCGCATTACAACAACCAAAATGGCCTGATAAGAAGGCTTACCAGGAGTCTGTTGATACCATTGCCAAATTGCCCCCCCTGGTTTTTGCCGGCGAAATCAGGGATCTGAAAAAACAGCTCGCCGCTGCGGTGGAGGGCAAGGCCTTTCTGCTCCAGGGCGGTGACTGCGCCGAGGATTTTACCCACTGCACCGCGCCCGGCATCAGGGATTCCCTGAAGGTCATTCTGCAGATGGCCGTTGTTTTAACCTATGCGGGCGGCAAACCGGTCATCAAGGTGGGACGCATGGCCGGCCAGTATGCCAAACCCCGCTCCTCTGACACGGAAATCGTGAACGGCAAGGAAATATCCAGCTATCGGGGTGATATGGTCAACAGTTTCGAGCCGAACGAGGAGGCTCGTCGCCCTGATCCCCAGCGCATGCTCAAGGGCTATTACCTGGCGGCCGCCACCATGAACATTACCCGGGCTTTCACCAAAGGCGGTTATGCCGCCCTGCACCGGGTGCATGCCTGGAACAACGAGTTTGTCAAATCATCGCCCATGGGCCGCTCCTATGAACGGCTGGCCCGCAACATTGATCAGGCCCTGCATTTCATGGAGGTCATCGGGATCAATACCGACGTTCCCCAGCTGAACCAGGCCATGTTTTATGTTTCCCACGAGGCGTTACTCCTTGGTTACGAAGAGGCGCTGACCCGGCAGGATTCCATTACCGGGGGCTGGTATGACTGCAGCGCCCATATGGTGTGGATCGGCGACAGGACCAGGCAGCTGGAGGGCGCCCATGTCGAGTTCCTGCGCGGTGTCCTGAACCCCATCGGCATGAAGGTCGGGCCCAAGCATGATATCAACGTGATCAAAAAGCTCATTGAACGGCTTAACCCGGAAAATGAGCCGGGACGGATGACCCTGATCACCCGTTTCGGCGCCAAGGATGTGGATAAATATCTGCCGTCCCTGATCCGGGAGATCAAAAAGGAAGGTTATAAGGTGGTGTGGAGCTGTGATCCCATGCACGGCAACACCTACACGGCTGAAACAGGCCACAAGACAAGAAATTTTGATGAGATTCTCCACGAACTGCAATGTTTCTTTGAAATCCACTGGGCCGAGGGGTCAATACCGGGCGGGGTGCATTTCGAACTCACCGGTGATAATGTCACCGAGTGCACCGGCGGCGGCAGAAATATTCTTGACCAGCATCTGCAGCAGAATTATCTGACCAACTGCGATCCCCGTCTGAATGCCGAACAGAGTCTGGAGCTTGCTTTCCAGCTTGCCGAGATGATTCGCAGCTGATATTGCTGACGTGCAATTTGCATTTTTAGCGGCTGTAACATTTTGTTATAGCCGCTTTTTATTTTTTTTGAGTATTTTTACCTAGAATATGCTAAGAATATATTTGACCTTTATGCTACGGTGTGGCATTAATTCGTAAATTTTGCTCAGAATAGAAAAAATTAAGATTGATACGTCATGGATAAAATTGAATTTGCTAAAGCGCGGAAGCAGATGGGGAAAACCCAGAAGGAACTTGCCGCTCTTCTCGGTGTTTCGTTAAAGGCCATCCACAGCTATGAGCAGGGCTGGCGGACGATTCCTTCCTATGTCCAGCGGCAGATATTCTTCCTGCTTTCCAGTCAGCGCCGACAGGATAAGAATCGCAAGCCGTGCTGGGAGAGAAAGAACTGCGACCGGAAGGAGCAATGCCCGGCATGGGAGTTCCAGGCCGGCCATCTCTGCTGGTTCATCTGCGGTACCCTCTGTGATTGCACTAATGAGAAAGGCTGTCGGGAAAAGCTGAAAATCTGCCAGGAATGCGAGGTCCTTACCTCGCTTTTCTAAGGGCAATCAGCAGAAATTGAAGCTGGGTGGGCCTTTGACAATCATTTCGGCCAGGGTCATTTTGACTTTTGGCAGGATGCGCCGTTTGGGGCCCAGCCAATCCATTTCGATTTCGACCAGCGTCTGATACATTTTCGTCCGGTCAAGATGGGGGATATCCTCCCGGCCGGCAACGATCTCCTGGCAGCGGAAGCAGCCGGGAAATTCCATCCGTTTCCCATCCGGCCTGGTCATGGCGGATGGGATGCCGTGCAGACGGCAGATCATCATCCTGTGGGGATACAGGGCGCAGAGCCCATCCTCATTAAGCAGACACATGAGATTTGGCCGTTCCTCCCTGGCCAGCATGGCCTGGCTTTGTCTGACATATTCCCCGGCTTTTGCCATAAACCTCTCTCTTCGCTCCTCCGTAAGTTTTTGCAGCCCCTCCCACAGATAGGCCCATTCAGAGTAAGTGTGATGCTGGAAATAGCTGTCGCAGCAGTTGTCCGGGCACCCGGCGCAGGAAAAATGCAGGTCTTGCGCCAGTTCATCATAGGCCTTTTCCATCTCGCTGTACAGCGCTGCTATCCGGCGGGAAATATCTGCCGGTAAAATTTCTGGATTCATTGGCTTCCCTTTTTTAAAATTGACAAGAAGGTCCTGATAATGGTCAATTAAGTGTCTTGTGTCAATTTTTTCCTGGTTTTCTGATCTCTTTTTGCGGGAGTACCCATATGACTGCGCCACTTGCATGTTTCAAGGCCTATGATATCCGAGGCCGTGTGCCGGATGAGCTGGATGAACAGCTTGCCTTTCACATCGGCCAGGCATTTGCCTCCTGTTTCCAACCGCGGAAGATGGCCATCGGCCACGATATCCGCCTCTCCGGACCTGCCCTGTCCGGAGCCCTGGCCGAGGGCTTTCTGGCCGCCGGTGTTGATGTGGTTGATCTGGGACTCTGCGGCACCGAGGAGATCTATTTTGCGGCGTTCAACTTGGAGGTGGATGGCGGCATTATCGTCACCGCCAGCCATAACCCGGCTGATTATAACGGCATGAAACTGGTGAGAAAAGGGGCGGTGCCGGTGAGCGGCGATACCGGCCTGCGCGATATCGAGCGACTGGCCGCCGCCCGCACCAGGGTGGACTCGGCAGTGCGCGGTAGGATGGAGAAAGTCAATATTCAGCGGGCCTATATTGACCATCTGCTCACCTATGTGGAGCCCGCTGCCTTGAAGGCGCTCAAGGTTGTGGTGAATGCGGGCAACGGCTGCGCCGGTCCGGTCATCGATTTGCTGGAGCAGAGGCTGCCCTTTACCTTTGTCAAGATCTTCCACGAGCCGGACGGAGCCTTTCCCAACGGCGTGCCCAATCCGCTGCTGCCGGAAAACAGAGAGATCACCGCCCGGGCCGTGCTGGAGCATGGGGCGGACCTTGGCATTGCCTGGGACGGGGATTTTGACCGCTGTTTTTTCTTTGACGAAACCGGGGCCTTTGTCGAAGGCTATTATGTTGTCGGCCTGCTGGCCCGAGCCCTGCTCGCTAAGCGGCCGGGGGAGAAGATCATCCACGATCCCCGCCTTACCTGGAATACGGTGGACATCGTCCGGCAGGCCGGGGGAATTCCCGTGATGAGCAAGACCGGCCATGCCTTCATCAAGGAGCGGATGCGGGCGGAAGACGCCCTGTATGGCGGCGAGATGAGCGCCCATCATTATTTTCGCGATTTTGCCTACTGCGATTCCGGCATGATTCCCTGGCTGCTGGTGGCCGAGCTGGTAAGCAGAAGCGGCCGGAGGCTATCCGAGCTGATGAGTGACCGGCAGGCGGCCTTTCCGGTAAGCGGGGAGATCAACCGCCGGGTGGTTGATCCGGACGCGGTGCTGGCCCGGATAGAAGAGCTTTTCAACCACGAATGCCCGGACAGGGATTATACCGACGGGCTGAGCATGAGCTGCGCCGCCTTTCGTTTCAACGTTCGCAGATCCAATACCGAACCCCTGCTGCGGCTTAACGTCGAAAGCCGGGGGGATCGGGCGCTGCTGGCGAAAAAAACAGAAGAGCTGCTGGGGATTATAGCGGAGTATCAAGAAAAATAGGGGTTAGTCTGTGTAGGGGCAACCCTTGTGGTTGCCCGGTGAGTAGGTAATTTTGCCTCGCATTGGTCGCCAAAGAGAACCCGCAAAAGGAATGGGTGCCCACAAGGGGTACCCCTACATCTGAACACCTATAGGCTTAATAGAAATTTCACCCAATCGCAACGACAGCCAAATCATTGAAATTTAGGAGGCTGAGGTGGGTAAAGAAAAAACAAAGTTGGCACAAGATTATGAGCAAAAATTTAGTTCCCCCGAGAAGTATGTTTGTGTTGATTGTGTTGAGGATAGTTTTCTTAAAGGCATTATCGCAAAAAATTTAGCTAAAAAAGAATGCGATTATTGTGGCAAAGGTAGCGAGGAAAATATCGCCGCGTCAGTTGAAGCGATTATGGAACCGATTGCATCGGCATTCTTTCATCTTTTTGGCTATGATTATCCAGATGAATGTGACTTAGCTGAATTGCTGACCACCGCGGACGCCTTGCGAAAAATCCCTCTCAAATGCCATGAAGCTCTTTTCAAAGACGTGGCTTCTGCCTTTTGGTGGGACAGATGGGTTGACGACCCTGGCAGTTTTCACGACCCCGGCAACTCCATGAGGTATTCGTGGGAAAAATTTGTCCAAGGTGTCAAACATCGCGTGCGTTTCTTTTTTTCATCTGTTGAGTCGAAATATAAATTCTCCTTTGAAAAATCCCCGGTAAAATTGTTCGAGGAAATCGGCCAGATTGTCTCAGCGGAGAAATTGATCAAGCCTTTGAAGGCCGGAACTGATTTGTTTCGTGTCCGCCACTGGCCAATTGATAAAGATTGGTATCTTGCTGACATCGAAAAGAATCTTGGTGCTCCTCCCAATAGCAAGGCACAGTCAGGGCGCATGAATCCTGCAGGAATCAGTTATCTCTATCTGGCTAGGGAGCGTGAAACAGCCATTGCTGAAGTGCTGAGTAAACCGCCTTGCCAAGCTGCGGTGGGTTGTTTTAAAGTACGTCGAGATCTCCGAATACTTGATTTAATTGCTCTGCCGGGCATGCCATCCATTTTTGATAATGAACGATATCACGAAAGAGAATTGATCGCGTTTCTCAATGATTTCATAAGGGAAATTTCAAAACCTGTCCAGAAGGATGGCACTGAACATCTTGATTATGTTCCCTCCCAGGTTGTCTGTGAGTATTTCGCCAAGATCTTTAAGTCGGAAGATGGGAAACCAATAGATAGTCTGGAATACCCAAGCTCGATAAGGCAAGAAGGACGTAATATCGTATTGTTTCCCCCTCCAAAAAAGGGAAATTGCTTCAGTGATTTAGTGACCCTTTCCAGAGCAGAGGAAATCGAATTTCAAACGTGGTCTGAGCTGTGTAAAGCGATTCAACATAAAAGCGGAGATCTGTAAATGCCGCCAAAGAGGCAAAAACTTACAATCATGGTCTCTTCAACCGTTTACGGCATTGAAGAGCTCCTTGACCGGATATACACTCTGCTGACAGCTTTTGGTTATGAGGTTTGGATGTCCCACAAAGGCACCATGCCGGTTTTCTCTAATCGGTCGGCGTTTGAAAACTGCATCAAAGCGGTTGAAAAATGCGATTTGTTTTTGTGCTTGATTACCCCACAATATGGCAGCGGCAGAGAAGAAGATGGTATTTCCATTTCCCACCAGGAACTCAACAAGGCTATAGAGCTCCGGAAGCCTCGCTGGCTGCTCGCGCATGATCATGTTGTTTTCTCTCGTAAACTGCTAAATGATCTTGGCTTTGCCGGTCAACAACGCAGGTCCGGGCTCAAGCTCAAGAATAAAGCATCGTCAATATCAGATCTTCGCCTCATCGACATGTATGAGGAGGCTATTCTTTCCCAGCAACCTCTCCGTGACCGGCAGGGAAACTGGGTGCAGAAATTCCAGACTGATGAAGATGCCTTTCTTTTTGCCACTGCTCAATTCTCAAGATACCAGGAAGTAGAAGCCTTTATTAAAGAAAATTTTTCTGATCCTTCCACGGTGAGTGACTCGATCAACCGTAAAGGAGAACAGTCATGAACAGGAAGACATTGAGTGAGCTGCTTATGCTGGGGGAAGGGCAGCGCATGGAGTTTAAAGCGGGCTGCAGGTCGCAAATTGTGGGCCGCCAGACATGTGCTTTTCTTAACTCAGGGGGAGGTTATATCGTATGCGGCGTCAGCGATACCGGAGAAATTATCGGCCTTAATGAACCTTTCGATACGGCCCATTTGGAACAGGAATTAACCCAGGGCATCTCTCCCAAGGCCCTTATCTCCGTGGAACTGCAAAAAGTGGAAGATAAAGAGGTACTGGTCGTCGAAGTTCCGGCCGGCAAGGATTACCCCTATGCTTTTCAGAATGATATTTTTATCCGGGAAGGGGAGCAAACCGTCAAAGCGGATGTCGAGACAATCCGCGATATGGTTATGCGGCGCCAAGTGGAACCGGAACGATGGGAACGGCGTTTTTCCTCCGTCGACCAAGAAGATCTGGACATGGATGAAATCCATGCAATTGCCCAGGCTGTGGACAAAACCTTCCGTGTTCAATCCCGCAAAAAGGCTGATCCGCTTATGATTTTGGAAAATCTGGCTCTATCGAAGTATGGCCGTGTGACCAATGGCGGAGATGTACTGTTCGGAAAGAACCCGGCTCTCCGGCATCCGCAAGTCCGAGTTCGTGCAGTGCGTTTTACCTCCGACAAGGCTGACGATACTTACCGTGACATGAAGTCTTTTGAAGGGCCTATTGTTCCGGTGCTTGAGCAGGTATTTTCTTTTGTCCTGCGAAATACGCCAACGAGGTCCCGGTTTAGTGAAGACAAGCTTAAACGGCAGGATGAATCTCTTTATCCGCGCGAAGCAGTTCGAGAAGGGCTGGTCAATGCTTTTGCTCATCGTGATTATGCCGATTTTTCAGGTGGCATTGCTGTCCATATCTATCCGAAACGGCTGGAGATATGGAATTCAGGCAGTTTCCCTGAAGGGGTCACCCCTTCCAAACTTGCCGTAGGCCATATATCGGTGCTGCGTAATCCGGATATCGCCCATGTATTGTATCTTCGGGGGATGATGGAAAAGCTTGGTCGAGGAAGTGTTATGATCCAAAAATCCTGCGCTGAACGAGGAATGCCAATACCTGAATGGCGCTCGGAAACCGGGCATGGTGTAACCTTGACTTTTTTTATCGGGGTAGTCACCGAGGAAGTCACCGAGGAAGTCACCGAGGAAGTCACCGGGGAAGTCACCGGGGAAGTTGCCGGGGAAGTTGCCAAGGAAGTTATTCGGATCCTGCAAGTCATGAAAGATGCGATGAAACGGGTAGAAATCCAACAGGCATTGGGGCTTAAGCATGAAGATCATTTCCGCAAGACCTATTTGCTGCCAGCCTTGGAAGCAGGGTACATCGAAATGACTATCCCTGAAAAACCAAGAAGCAGCTTGCAAAAATACCGCTTGACCCAAAAGGGACGGAGTACGTTGGAAGCAGGCTGGACTGTGGTGGAATGACACTCCGCGTGGGGATAAAATGAGCGACAGGAGCGATACTGTGCCCGCGATTTGCTCACGCCGTCAACTTCCCTAACTCCATATCGGAATGGCTGTTCAGATAAATTATTTGATGACATTATTGCTGCTTCGGGTTTCACCCAAATTTTTACTTTGGGCGTGAAGCATCCCGAATAAGAAGGGCTGATCTGCTGATTCCCACGCGGGAGCGAGGGAACCAGCAAGAAAATTGCCAGGATGTCTGCCCTTACAGGGCGTCTATAATGTTGTTAAACGTTGCGCTGGGCCGCATGGCGCCGTTGGTTTTTTCCGTATCCGGCCGGTAATAGCCGCCGATATCCGCGGGGTTGCCCTGGGCGCTGTTCATTTCGGCAATAATCTTCGCCTCATTGTCGCCAAGCTCTTTTGCCACCTTGGTGAAACGCCCCTGCACTTGCTTATCCTTGCCTTGGGCGGCGAGACTCTGCGCCCAGTAGAGCGCCAGATAGAAATGGCTGCCCCGGGCGTCGAGTTCCCCCACCTTGCGGGAGGGCGACTTGCCGTTTTCCAGAAATTTTCCTATGGCCTGATCAAGGGTCTCGGCAAAGAGCGCTGCCTTCTCATTCTTGCCTGTGCTGTACACATGCTCGAACGAGGGGACAAGGGCACAGTACTCGCCCAGTGAGTCCCAGCGCAGGTGGCCTTCTTTTAAGAACTGCTCAACATGCTTGGGGGCTGAGCCGCCCGCGCCTGTCTCGAACATGCCGCCGCCGTTCATCAGCGGCACGATGGAGAGCATTTTCGCGCTGGTGCCCAGTTCCAGGATGGGGAAGAGGTCGGTGAGATAGTCACGCAGGACATTGCCGGTAACGGAAATGGTATCCTCTCCCTTACGGATTCGGGTAAGCGAAAAACGCATCGCTTCATCCGGCTGCATGATGCGGATATCAAGCCCGCTGGTATCGTGCTGCGGCAGATACCTGTTCAACTTGGCGATGATCTCGGCATCATGACCACGGCTCTGGTCCAACCAGAAAATTGCCGGGGTATTGGTGGCCCTGGCCCGGGTGACGGCAAGCTTGACCCAGTCCTGCACCGGGGCATCCTTGGTCTGGCAGCCTCTGAAGATATCTCCTTTTTCCACCCGCCGTTCCAGCAGGGTCGCGCTTGAGGCGGCATCAACAATACGGATCGTGCCGTTTGCGGGAGCAACGAAGGTCTTGTCGTGGGAGCCGTATTCCTCGGCTTTCTGCGCCATCAGACCGACGTTGGAGACACTGCCCATGGTGGCGGGATCATAGGCCCCATGCTTTTTGCAGTCTTCCACCACCTGCTGATAGATGGTGGCGTAGCAACGGTCAGGCACCATGGCGATGGTGTCGTGCAGCTTGTCGTCCACCCCCCACATCCGGCCGCCGTCACGGATAACCACCGGCATGGAGGCATCGACAATGATGTTGTTGGGGACATGGAGGTTGGTGATTCCCTTGCTGGAATCCACCATGGCAAGTTCGCAGCTGTTTTTGTAAACTGCGGCAATGTCTGCCTCGATTTCCGCTTTTTTTTCTGCAGGAAGCTGCTGGATTTTGGCATAGAGGTCGCCCAGGCCGTAGTTGACGTTGACCCCCAGTTCTGCCAGAACCGTCGCATGCTTGGCAAAGACATCCTGGTAATAGACGGAAACGCAATGGCCGAACATGATGGGATCCGACACCTTCATCATGGTCGCCTTGAGATGAAGCGACAGCAGCAGGCCGTCGTCCTTCGCCGCCTTGATCTGCTCGGCATAGAATTTTCGCAGGGCGGCTGCGTTCATGACCGAGGAGTCGATGATTTCGCCCGCCAGCAGAGGAAATTTTTCCTTAAGCACGGCGGATTTTCCATCCTCGTCTACAAATTCAATGCGCACATCGCATGCTGTTTTCAGGGTGAGAGATTTCTCGCTGCCATAGAAATCACCGTCAGTCATATGGGCGATCCGGGATTTCGAATCCTTTGGCCAGGCTTTCATCATGCGGTGAGGTTTCTGCCGGCCGAACCGTTTAACCGATGCCGCAGCCCTGCGGTCGGAGTTTCCTTCTCTCAGCACCGGGTTGACGGCGCTGCCGAGAACCTTGGCAAAGCGGGCCTGCAGTTTTTTCTCGGCATCGTTTCTCGGCGCCTCGGGGTAGTCCGGGATGTCATAGCCCTTTTCCTGCAACTCCTTGATCGCCGCTTTCAGCTGCGGGATGGAGGCACTGATATTGGGCATTTTGATGATATTGGTATCCGGCAGCTTGACAAGTTTTCCAAGTTCTGTAAGGTAATCAGGGATTTTCTGACCATCGCTCAGTTTGTCGGGGAAATTAGCGATAATGCGCCCGGACAGCGAGATGTCCTTTTTTTCAAAGGTGATGCCGGAGTCCTTGGTGTATGCCTGGAGAATGGGCAGCAGAGAGTAGGTTGCCAAGGCCGGGGCCTCATCAACTTCCGTGTAAATGATTTTTTGTGTTGCCATAGTTTTTCCTTGGTTTAATACTTGTATCAATCAATTTGTTATAATAAACAAAAACGTTTTCGCCTCAGCAGGTGACAGCCGCAAATGTGCAAGAAAGCATTAGCATATACGGTTTGGGATTGCAAATATCAATATGGGGAACCTTGAAAAATTGCCATCTGGCCCGATTACTGCGTCGTAGCGAAAAGAAAGATGCTCACAAGATACTCAATATGCGGAGTTTATACCCCATAGGGTACTTTTTATCTTCACTGCTTCTTGTCCTCGAACCAGATACCTAATTTTTCAAGGCACCCAACAGCCCCGTCTAAGAAGTAATCGTTTTTTATCTCATGTGTAAGAAAGCGCAATGGCCCTGATCAACATTGACACGGCGATCAAGCGGGTACTGCTGCTGGTCGGTAAAATAGAGCCGCCTCGGGGCGTTGAAATTCTCACCTATAAACGCAACCGCGGCGTCTCCATTATCAGGCTGGCGGAAGACAGTTTCCTGGTCAGGGAGCGCGGCTATGAGGAGCATGAAATGCAGGTCAGTTTTACGGACCTGGCCAGGGTGCTGAAATCCATGGCCAAAAGGGAGTTTCCCCGCAGCAGACAGGTGCGCATCTATCAGCTCGAAGGACCGGATTTTCTTGACCAGGAGCGCAAAAGAATTTGACGGACTTTTGTCCTTGTGCTCAAATACTAAATGGGAACTTTTTGCCGGGACATCAATGTGTTGTGATGAATTTTCCACTGACGAACAGATTAATCGATAAACAGCAAGGACATGCCGATGAGCTATATCAATCTTGATCAACTGCCTTCGTACGCCACCCTGAAAACATTGGCCAGCAATCCCTTTGATCTGACTGCCCGGGGCGCTGTGGGCGCACAACGCATCAAAAGCCGTGTTTCTTCCACTGCCGGCTTTGATCTTCTCTACGGCACCCAGCGGGTGGATGATGCGGTGCTTGCCGCCCTGCAGAAACTGGCGGATGAAGGCGGGGCGGTGGCTCAGTTTCTGGAAATGAAAAAGGGTGCAGTGATGAACCGCATCGAAGGCTATGAGTGTGAGAACCGCCAGGTCCTGCACACGGCCACCCGCGATGTCTTTTCCGCCTCTCCCCTGGAACCTGCCGCCTCGGCCCAGGCCGCGCAGGAACTTGAGAAGCTGCAGCGGTTTCTGGCTGATCTGGCCGATGGCTCCCTTGTCAACAGCCGGGGGGAGTCTTTCACCAATATGGTGCAGGTGGGCATCGGCGGCTCGGATCTCGGTCCTCGGGCGCTGTATCATGCCCTGGCCGCCTTTCGCATCAGCGGCCGCCGGGTTGATTTCATCTCCAATGTGGACCCGGATGATGCGGCGGCCGTGCTTAATGGTCTTGATCTTTCCCGCACCCTGGTCAACGTGGTATCCAAGAGCGGCACTACCCTGGAGACATTGACCAATGAGGAGCTGGTGCGCCAGGCCTACAGCAATGCCGGACTCAATCCCAGGGACCATTTTGTGGCCGTGACCGGCGAGGGGAGCCCCATGGACAACCCGGAGCGCTATCTCCGCTCCTTTTATATGTTTGATTATATCGGCGGCCGCTACAGCGCCACCTCCATGGTGGGCGGGGTGATGCTCGGCTTTGCCCTGGGCTATGAGGGGTTTGTCGAGATCCTGCGTGGGGCGCACGAGGTGGACGTGGCGGCGGAACAGGGGGATATCCGTAAAAATATCCCCCTGCTCATGGCGCTTATCGGCATCTGGAACCATAATTTCTTAAACTGCGAGACCCTGGCCGTTCTGCCCTACAGCCAGGGCCTGGTCCGTTTTGCCGCCCATCTGCAGCAATGCGATATGGAGAGCAACGGCAAATCAATCAATCGCCAGGGCGGGAAGCTTGCCTATCAGTCCGGCCCCATTATCTGGGGTGAGCCCGGCACCAACGGCCAGCACGCCTTTTACCAGCTCATCCATCAGGGCACCACCGTTATTCCCGTTGAGTTCATCGGCTTTCGCCACAGCCAGTATGATCAGGATCTGCTGATCAAGGAAACCAGCTCCCAGGAAAAGCTGCTGGCCAATCTGCTGGCCCAGTCCCTGGCCCTGGCCACGGGGCAGGAGCATGAAAATCCCAACCGGCGTTTCCCTGGCAACCGGCCCAATTCCGTCCTCATGGGGCAGCGGCTGACCCCGCGCAGTATGGGCAGCCTGCTGGCAATTTACGAGAACAAGATCGCCTTCCAGGGGTTTATCTGGAACATCAATTCCTTTGATCAGGAGGGGGTGCAGCTCGGCAAGAAGCTGGCCACCCGGCTGCTGGGTCATTTTGCCGGTCGCAGCCGGGATGGGGCCTATTCCGCCGCTGCTGAGGATGAGGCGGGCTGGGCCATGCTGCAGACGGCGGGACTGCTGAATGATTAAGCATGTCCCATGCATCCATAATAGAGGGTCCCATGATTGACAAAAGCCGTTTTGAGGTCTGCGCGGTTATCGTCATCTGCCTCATTGTTTTTGCCCTGAGCGTATATTTTGACTTGGCCAGGATGATTTTTGGGTTGAGTCTGCGCTATCAGTACCTGCAGTTTGGCGAGCTTTTTATTTTTCTGCTGATTGTCGCCTGCGGGATCAGTTATCTCGGCATACGGCAGATGGTGATGCTGCGCCGGGAAGTTGCGGAACGTAAACGCATCGAGGCAGCCCTCAAGGAATCGGAACAATACGCTACAGCCCTTTTTCAGACGATGCAGACCGGCATGGTGGTGATTGACAGGCAGAGCCACTGTATCCTTGATGTCAATCCCGCGGCCCGGGAAATGATCGGAGTGGATCGGGAAAAGATCATCGGCCGCAAATGCCACAATTTTATCTGCCCCAAAAGTTTGGGGGAGTGCCCCATCACCGATCAAGGTCAGCTCATCGACCGCTCGGAGCGGATCTTGCTGAGGGCCGACGGCACACAAATGCCGGTGCTGAAATCGGTCATCGCCACCACCCTGCGGGGTCGTCTCTGCCTTATCGAAACCTTTACCGACCTCACTGAACGCAAGGCCCTGGAGGAGCAACTCAAGGAGCTTTCCCTCACCGATGATATGACCGGCATCTCAAACCGCCGCGGTTTCATGCAGCTTGCTGAAAAGCAGATCCTGCTGGCGGAAAGACTCAAATGCGAACTCTATCTTATTTTTGCCGATATCGACAATTTGAAATGGATAAATGATACTCTTGGACATGACATGGGTGATGAGGCTATTTGCGAGACCGCCCAGCTTATATGCTGTTCGCTCAGGCGTGCTGATCTCGTCGGTTGCGGCAGGCTGGGAGGTGACGAGTTTGCCATGCTGCTGACCAGCGTTACCGAGGTTCAGGGCGAGCACCCGGTGCTGGAACGCATAAAGAAAAAGCAGCGCGAATTCAATGCCAGGCCGGACCGGAGCTATCAACTGGGGATCAGTTTCGGCAAGGCCCGCTATGACCCGGAAAATCCCTGCACGCTGGAGCAGCTTGTTGCCGAGGCGGACCAAAAGATGTACGAATGCAAACGCAGCAGAAAAGCGAAGAATGATGGCGGTTGATACCCCTGCACGCAATGGTTGGTTTCCCCCGATTTTTAGTGATTTTTAACGATTTTCAGGAGCTGCTGGCTGCTCTTGGGATCAGCCAGCGCTGAACCCGGATTGATGGCGCAAACAGCTCTTGTTACCTGACGGTTCTTTTGAAACTGAGTACCGCGGTGGTCATCATGACGATGGTGAAGCAGGCGAGGAAGGCAAGATCATGCGAGATGCTGCTGATTCCCGTACCTTTGAACAGGATGGTTTTCAGGGCATGCACCGCGTAGGCCTCCGGGTTTACCTTGGCAAAGAGCTGCAGCCAATGGGGAAAACTGGCAATGGGGTAGACCGCACCGCTGGGGAAAAACAGAATGACGTTTAAAAAGCCGCTCAGGATGCCCACGATGCGGGGATGGCTGAGGCGTCCCATCAGCACGAACATCATGCTGAGCAGGCCCAGGGTGGTCAGCACGATGACCACCAGTACGGAAACACCCTGTTTCAGCCAGTTGGTAAAGGGAATGCCGGTTATCAGGATGCTGACGATAAAAATCAGGGTGGCGATGCAGGTGGTGACCAGCAGCCCGCTGATGATCAGGCCGCCGACAATATCCATTTTGGACAGAGGAGTCAGCATGTAGCTTTCATCCACCCCGAGAAAACGGTCCATCACCAGATTGAAGGCGCCGGTGGTCAGGGCGCCGAGGAAGATGGCCATGATGACCACCCCTGGGACCAGGGACTGAAAGTAGTCCACCTTGGCGTAGAGATTGATGTCCCGCAGCCGGACCTCATCCGCTTTCTCTCTGATGGGCACATATTCCGTCTTTATGGCACGGATGGCACCGTTCACCGCCCCCCGGATCGATTCCGCCGAGATGCCGTCGGTATTGTCAAGGAAAAGGCCGATTTCCGGCACTGCCTGCATGGCGACTTTTCTGCTGAAGTCCGCCGGGATGATGATCGCCGCCTTGTAGATGCCGGCCTTGACCCCGGCAATGGCCTCCTGCTGGTCCTTCAAGCTAATGATGCTGAAGGTCTGGGGCCCGGCTGCGATGGCGCGCAGGTTTTCCATGACCCGCCGGGACGATTGGCCGGTATCATCTCTGACCACGGCCAGGGGCAGCCCCTGCAGCTTTCCCTGAAAGGAATTGCCCAGGATCACCAGATAGAGGATGGGCATGAGGATGCTCATGGCGATGACCACCGGGTTGCGCCTGAATTTTTTGAGATCCCTGTCGATTACGGCAAGCAGCCTCACGTTCACACCTCCTTTTGCCTATCTGCCCCACTTCTGGGGAATCCCCGCCCCGATGAGAAAATTGACTTTCTTGGTCTCTTCCCGGATGGATTTGCCGGTGAAATGGATAAAGACATCCTCCAGGGACTGTTCATGCAGGGTGGCGGAGACCACCCGTAGCCCGTCTGCCTTGATGGTCTCGATCAGCAGCGGCAGATTTTCAGCCCCGTTATCCACATAGGCCCGCAGGGTGTTTTCCTCCATGGTGACGGAATGAACGAAAGGGATTTTGCCGATCTGCTCCACCGTGTCATTAGTCAGTTGCGGCACCTTGAGGGTTACAATGTCACTGCCTGGGATCCGTGCCTTCAGCTCATCAGGGGAGCCGATGGCGATCAGTTTGCCTGAATCGATGATCGCCACCCGTTCACACAGGGCCTCTGCCTCGTCCATGTAGTGAGTGGTGAGGAAAAGGGTCATGGCGTCGCCCTGCCGCAGGGTGCGGATGAAATCCCACACCACCCTTCTGGACTGTGGGTCAAGGCCGATGGTGGGCTCATCGAGGAAGAGGATGCGGGGCCGGTGGACCAGGACCCGGGCCAGCTCAAGCCTTCTGCGCATGCCGCCGGAATAGGAGGCGACCATATGATCGGCCCAGGCGCTCAGGCCGACAAGTTCAAGCAGGTGGGGGATGCGCTCCCTGCGTTCCCTGGCGCTGATGTTATAAAAGCGGCCGTAGATATCCATGTTTTCATAGCCGGTGAGATCAAGATCGCTGGTCAGGGACTGGGGCACCACGCCGATGGAGCGACGCACCTGGTCGGGATCTGCGGTTACGTCAAAGCCTGCCACCCGTGCCTGGCCGCTGGTGGGACGCAGCAGGGTGGTCAACATGCGGATCAGGGTGGTTTTGCCGGCGCCGTTGGTGCCGAGAAACCCGAAAATCTGCCCCTCCGATACCTGGAAACTGATGTTGTCCACTGCCGTGAACTCCCCGAATTTCCTGGTAATGCCGGTCACCTCAACGGCGATGTTTTTCTGGGTCATCAGCAGTCCTTTCACGAATCTCCACGTCAACGGTCATGCCAGGCTTGAGCAGACCCTCGTTGTCAGTCAGGGTGATTTTTACCCTGAAGGTCTTGATGTCCTGGCGGCCCCTGATCACATCCCGCTGGGTGGCAAATTCCGCGTATCTGCCTATATCGGTCACCTTGCCCTGGAAAACCCGGCCGGGAAGACCTTCCGCGCGGATGACCGCTTCATTGTCCAGGGCAAGATCGCTGATCATTTTCTCATCCAGATCAACCCGGGCATACAGGCTGCCCAGGTCGACTATGGTCAGGGCGGTAACCCCGGCAGTGATGGTTTCACCTTTTTCCACCACCCGGTTGACCACCGTGCCGGCCAGTGGGCTGGTAATGATGGTGTCCGCCAGCCTGGCCAGGCTGAACTGCAGTTCGGCCCGGGCCTCCCTGACCCCGGCCTCGGCGGACTGCTGCTGGCTTTGGGTCATGCGCAGCTGGGCCTGGGCCGCATTCTGCCGGGCCCGGGCGGAATCGATGCGAGTCCGGGCCGCATGGGTTTCCGCTCTGGCCATATCATAAGCCGTCACTGCGGAATCATAGGTTTCCCTGGCGACTGATTCCTGCCGGTAGAGTTTGGTGATCCTCTTAAGATGGCGTCCGGCGTCCTCCTCGCCGGCCTGAAAGCGCAGCAGGTCAGCCCGGGCGGTGGCAATGTCAGCCGCCGCACTCTGCCCATTGGCCCGGGCGTTTTCGATGGCGGCCCAGGCAATGATGACCTCGGCCTCCGCCTTGTCTACTGCTGCGGCAGCCTGATTGCGGGAGGCGGTCAGATCCTCATTTTCCAGGGTCATAACCTGTTGTCCGCTGGTGACCCTGTCACCCTCCCGGCAACAGATCTCGGCAATCCTGCCGGATAGCTTGGCGGCGATATTGACCTCCGTCCCTTCGATAATGCCGGTGGTGACAATGGCGCCGGTCTGGTGTGAGGCGGTCTTGAGGAAGAAGAAGGCAATCAGGCCGATGGTTAGAATTGCTGCAATAATAACCAGCATGTTCTTGTTCATGGAAAAACCTTATTGAAATTTCCTAAAGTCGCCAACAGGTGATCAGGAGATGCCGCCGGCACAGAAGAAAATCTTCACCTGTGCCGACAGCGTTAGGAATGCTTTTAATTTAAACAATCCGTTCTTCCGTAATCAGTTGACATTTCCATGACATCGAGTCCGTCAACTGCTCCACTATTGTCAATATCACCCGGACAGGTGTTGACTTGATCGAACTGCAGATAATAGTGGTCGTTAAACTCGGCACTTCGAATGTAATTATAGCCGTCAGTGGTCCTGGCCCATACCCGTAACCTGAACTGGTAGGCACATTGCTCCCAAGGGGCAAGCATTCCATCTTTCATGGCCGTAAGTGAATCAACTTCCTGGTTGGTAACCCCATACCATACGGGAGGGATAGCTGCTAGGGCACTCGTATACTTGTCGCTTGTCACATAACCGGCCGAGTTGTTTTTTCCATACAGGGCTTCCATATGGTATTGAAGCAGAAAGCCGTCAGGGTGCGAGGCGGTGATGTAGAATTTCAGATTCTCCGTATTGGAGGTCAGTCCGATGATGGCGCATTCGGGAATCTCCAGCCCGTTATTATAGTGGACACTGTGAATCGTTGCTGTCACCGGCGAGTTGTTGACGGTCACGGTGATTCTTTCCTGGGCATTATAGGGTAGCGAGACCTCTTCCAGGGTATAGAAGGGATAAATACCTGAAAGCCTGTACGCCTTGACCATGATATCATAGACACCGTTTCCCACCCGGGTCGTGTCCCAGATCAGTTTGAGATCACTGTGGGCCCAGTAGCCGATGTTGGTCCGTTCATACAGGCCTTCCATGCTGTATTGCGACAGGGGACCCAGGGTTACCCGTTGGGCGGTGACGGTACCGTCCGTATTGATGATATATTTGATTTTGGTTAGAGGATCCTTGAGCAGTTGAAAATCAGCCTCAACAGGTGGGGAGGTGCCTGTCCATTTTGCCGCCAGGATCTGGTAGTAGCGAACCGAGGTATCCTCGGTGCCGAAGAGGCCGCTCAGCCACAGTTTGCCGCCAAAAGGGGAGTCTGTGTACATGGGAATACCGAGATCGGTATGAACGGCGGAAGAGACATTGGCCAATCCTTTCTGATCGCCCAATCCCTGGGTGATTTCTGAAACAGGAATCTTGCCGATGGTGGTGAAAACAAAACCACTGGCAAGAGCGGCGGAACTGGAGGAGGGAGCACCGAAGCCACCACCCCAGGCTCCCATGTCGTTCTTGCTGCCGTCTATATCATCATAAACCGGGTCGGGATCACCGGCATCTATACAGGGTGACCCTTCAGCCAGATAATATTTGCTTGGGTTGACCGTATCAAAAAGCGGATCAACCGAAATGTCGCCGGGGCCCGGCGACGCCACACCTCCCTGCTGTGCATTGTAGTCCAGCCAACTATTGTTCCACACATCGTTGTAGGAGATTTCCGGGATTGCGTCGAAGCTTGCGGAGATACCGGCGGTATTTCCGGTGATGATGTTATTTTTAATCACTGGAGCGGCCTCGCAGCAGCTCCAGACGCCGTCACTGTCGTTATCAACTATGGTGTTGTTGATTAGCTTGGCGCCGGCAGAATCAGCCCAGGCGAAATAGACGCCGGAACCGTAATTGTTCCTTATGATATTATTGGTGATAAGCGGGGTAGAACTGAGGGAGATGATACCATAGTCATGCAAGTCGTCATCCGGATCACCGTTATGGCGGATGGTGTTGTTGCGGATAATTGCCGAAGAGCCATTGGTGATGTAAACGCCTCTTTTGTTGTTATGCGAGATCGTGTTGTTGGTTATTACAACTGACCCACCGGAGATTTTTATACCCGCATCAATGCTAACCGAGCCGCTGTAGATAGATCCAGAAACCGGAAAATTCGGCATCTGTCACATTGATTGCAGTGACCACCGAGCCGGAGAGGCCACCGCTCAGATAGGTGTTTGTCGGACTTTCTCCGATGACATCAACTCCGCTTTTCAAGGTAAGGTGTTCAGCATAATAGCCGCTGCTTACCAGAATAATGTCGCCGCTTGATGAGGCATCAATGGCATCCTGGATATGGGTGTAATCAGCGGGAACGTAACGTGTTGCAGCAAGAATTTTGTCAGTTTGAATAAGAAGTGCGAATAGTGCCATAAAAAACAAAATTTTCTTCATTTTCTCCTCCTTCTGTCAATTTGTCTTAAGCTACATAGAATTTCTCCGTCTGGTTGTATGGTGATAGGTTTTTAGGGGATGTGGCAAGGTGACACTAAGGTCTGATACCAAAGTTTTTTTAGACTACCAATTGCTTTTTTAAATGTAAATGTATAACGATTTGTGGGTGAAAATTTCTCCATTCACATGGATCGAGGTCAGGAATTGAGTATCAGCCATTAACAGATCCAAGTCCAGAGCATAAGATTTATCTTCTGTGGCAATTTTGCCGGGAAATCCTGTCAAAAAGTCACCCGGGAAATGTTCTTTTAAGGGGAAGAAGGATCTGAGTGGGGAAAATGTCAGAGACGTTTTCTAAAAAAGAAAACCGACGCCGACCTCAACCTCGTACTGGCTCATTTCCAGCGAGCCGGTCTGCGGGCCGGTGTTGGGATTGGTGCCGCTCACCCTGTTTTCCGGTCCCAGGCCAGGCCGGCGGTGAAATTAGCCGGGATGTCAAAGTTGCCCTGCTCGGCAAAAAGACCACGGTAAGCATCGAATTTCGACATCCACAGCTTGGTCTGATTCACTGTCATAGGTGCCCGGTGAAAGGGCGGGGTAGCCGCTGCCGCCGTCATCGTTGGCAGTAAAACTCCGCTCAGGCAGGAAAGCGGCAACGCCGAAATCCATGCGGTTGCCGAGAAAGACCATTTTGGCCGGATTCTGCGCTGCGTCCATGGCATCCAAGGGCAGGGCCGCCCCGGCTCCGGCCATGGGCTTGCTCTTGGAACCGTAGCCATGAGCCCAGTAACCGTTCGTGGCCCGGGCGGACAGGGGCAGGAGCAGCAGGCTCAAAACAAGAAGGGTTATGTGAGTTTTGCGTCGGTATGCCAATCCGATGGCAGGCGAAGGAAGGCTGGGGGCTCTACATGGACAGTCCGCTGCCCCGGCGGCGGGGGATTCTGCCGATGATCCAACCCAGGAAAAGAATGCCGGCACCGGCCATGAACCAGTAGAGATTGGCTTTTTTCTTGAGTGCCTCATTTTCCTCCCTGAACAGTTTATCCTGCACTGCAAGTTGACTGTTTTCACCCTGCAGGCGTTTAAGTTGATCGGCAATCTCCACAACATTGCCTGATTTTTCTCTGATATCCGTGTAGGCGGCTTCCATCCCTTGATACTTGGCGGCAAGCTGATCCCTTTCAGCCTGGAGTCGGTTCATGTTTTCTTCAAGCGTCTTTACCTGCTCGGCATGTTCGCGTTTGCTCTCCTCAAGCTGTTCACCCAGAGGACCCCTTTCCTTGGATAACTGGGTAATGTTTGCCTCCAGGCGTTTGATCTCCGTCTCCAGGCTGTCAATTATAAGCTGTTTGGGAGGATCGGTGGTCGTATACTGTTCCTCCAGCCAGCCTTCTTCGCCATCCTGGGTGCGTACCTTCAGAAAGCGGCCGTTTTTTTCCAGCAGCTGCAGGGGCGTGTCGGAGAACAATTTGGCGATTTTCTCGCCAGCCCCCTGTTCACTGCGTAGCAGCACCACAAGCCGATCGGTCACATACACGACCTCCGCCTGGGCTGCGGTAACAAAAAAGAGGCAGAACAGGAGGAAAAACAGAACACTCTTCAAGTGATAGCCATTTGTTTTCATAATCTTAACCGTCATTTATTCATTTCTCATTTATGCTGATAATCAGTGTTACTACAATTTATTTAGCAAAATCAACGGGAAAAGTAAAATGGCCATTCTTTTTTTCATTTATTTTACCCTGAATTACTGCGGCCTTTGCTGGCAATGTTATGCATCTGGGGTAACGTGCCGTTTAGAGGAGTTTGCGGGACGTGAATTTGTTTGACTGTCAATTACCTTTAAATTATTGTCTGATCGGTTAAAAAGGAGAAGGTTTTCATCACAAAAAACACGGCGATCGCAGAGAAATATTTTTTATTACCGTCAGTTAGTTCTGTGGCTTTGTGCTCTCTGTGGTAATTTTCAGTTGTTACGAGTCCATCAAACGTTATGAGTGAATTATTTGCGCGCAGTTTTATCAACGGCATGCCCCTGGCAAACCGCTTCGTCCGCTCCGCTACTTGGGAAGGCCTGGCCACCGTCGACGGCGCGGTGACGCCGCGACTGATTAGCACCCTCACCGCCCTGGCGCGGGGAGGGGTGGGCTTGATTATCAGCAGCCATTCTTACGTCAGCCCGGAAGGACAGGGCACGCCCTGGCAGATCGGTGTCTATCAGGATGAGCTGGTGGAGGGGCTCAAGGAACTGACCTCGGCGGTGCACGATGATGGTGGTAGGATTGTCATGCAGTTGGCCCATGCCGGCGTCTTTGCCGAGGTGGGTCTGACCGGCCGGCCTGCCCTGACGGTGTCCAAAGGGGACGGTGCTGCAGATGCCGGGGCAATCGAGATAAGCGGCCGTGAGATTGCAAAGATCATCGCCGCCTTTGCCGCTGCCGCACGCAGGGCCCGGGAGGCCGGTTTTGACGGGGTGCAGATCCATGCGGGCCACGGCTATCTGCTCAGCCAGTTTCTCTCGCCGGCCTTCAACCGGCGCCGGGATGAATACGGCGGGGCCATCGAAAACAGGGCCCGCATCCATCTTGCCGTGTGCCGGGCCGTACGGCAGGAGGTGGGCCCTGATTATCCACTGCTGATTAAAATGAACTGCGGTGATTTTATCGACAACGGTCTCACGGCTGCGGACTCCATGCAGGCGGCGCAGATGTTTGCCGACGCGGGTTTTGATGCAATTGAACTGAGCGGCGGCATTATCCGTACCGGCAGACTGGCTCCCAGCCGCCCCGGCATCCACTCCGAAGACAAGGAGGCCTATTACCGGCAATATGCCCGTGAGTTGAAGCAGAAACTCAATATCCCCCTGATCCTGGTGGGAGGCATGCGCTCTTTCACGGTGGCGGAAAAGCTGGTTGACGACGGCATCGCCGACTATATCTCCATGAGCCGGCCGTTCATCCGGGAACCCGATCTGATTAACCGCTGGCAGGCCGGGGATCGGCGCAAGGCGGAATGCGTGTCGGACAATCTGTGTTTTGCCCCTGGTTTTAGCGGCAAGGGCGTCTATTGTGTCACCAGGGAGCGTGGCGAAAACAAGGAAATCGAGCCTGGGGCGGAGTCTGATTACAGTTGAGGCGCCTTTTTTGTAAAAGGGGAGTGTGGCGTAGCATAAGCGGCGAAGAGGATGAAACGAGTGGCAAGAAAAGAACGGATAGAGAAGCAGTCCTGGAAACCGGGCAATGTTCTGTCACCCCTGCCGGTGGTACTGGTCAGCTGCGGCGGTACGGAGCAATGGCCGCCGAATATCATCACCATTGCCTGGACCGGCAGCGTGTGCAGCGATCCGCCCATGCTGTCCATCTCTGTCCGGCCTGAACGCTATTCCTATGAAATCATCGAGACCACCCGCGAGTTTGCCGTCAATGTGCCGTCCCTGTCCCAGGCCAAGACCACCGACTGGTGCGGCATGGTCTCCGGCCGCAAGGTGGACAAGTTCGCCGAATCCGGCCTGACCCCCGCCCAGGCCCTGAAGGTGCAGTGTCCGATTATCCTGGAATGCCCCATCAATATAGAGTGCCGGGTACGGCAGGCATTGCCCCTGGGCACCCACACCATGTTTCTGGCGGAGGTGGTTGCCGTGCAGGTCACTTCGACCCTGCTGGACGCCAGGGGTAAATTCCGCCTGGACAAAGCCGGGCTGCTGGCCTACGGTCTGGGCCAGTATTTTGCCCTGGGACCGGTTGTCGGCCACTTTGGCTTTTCAGTGCGCAAACCCGGGAGCAAAAAAAAATCCGGCGGAAAATGAGCAACTATCAGGCGCTGCTCCACAGTTTCGCCTCATATTTCCTCGATCAGCCAAAGAAATTAATAGATCGTAAAAAAACTATGTGCTATAGAGATCTTAGAACAATAGGAGACCAGGAACGGGCACATTGTCTGTCAGCCTTTTCTGCGTGGTCACATGATCGGTGCAATCCGGAAGCGGATTATGCTTCAACGAGGGGAATCAAATGAAAATCTATGTAGGCAATTTGTCGTATGAGGTCACGGAAGAGGATTTAAAGGATGCCTTTAAGGCATTCGGCGAGGTGGAATCATCCATCATCATTAAAGATCAGTTCACTGGTAAATCGAAAGGTTTTGGTTTCATCGAGATGCCCTCCCAAGCTGAAGCGCAGGCAGCGATCAATGGCTTAACTGAAAAGGAACTGAAGGGAAGAAAACTCACCGTAAGCGAGGCCAGGCCCCGGGCGGATAAACCCGGTGGCGGCGGCGGACGTGGTGGACGGCCCGGCGGCGGCGGACGGCCCGGTGGCGGCGGCGGTGGCCGGCAGGGCGGCGGCGGCAGACAGGGTGGTGGAGGATATGGCAGCGGCGGCGGAGGCGGAAGAAGAGGCGGCGGCAGTCAATACTGATTGCCGGAGTATGCCGTCAGGCAGAATATGTTGCCCCTGAGGGGGGATAACTGCCTGACCGCTCGCAGTCGCTTTTTTTGACTTGCATTCTTGCGCTGTTTCGGTAATTCTCTTTGTCTTAACAGAGATGATCTCGGTGTCGCCGGTCTCCGGACCGGCGGTGAAAAGGGAATGCGGTGCAAATCCGTAACGTTGGGCCAGCGCTGTAAGCAGGGACCGCTGCCACATAATGCCACTGTTTTAATGGGTGCCTTGAAAAATTAAGCATCTGGTTCGAGGACAAGGAGCGGTGAAAATAAAGAGCGCAGCATATAGGTCATATGTGAGCATTTTTCTTTTCGCCGCGACGTAGTAATCGGGCTAGAGGGTAATTTTTCAAGGTTCCCAGATGACGGGAAGGCGTGGCTGCGGGACGATCTGCAAGTCAGAAGACCTGCCAGGATCATAATTCATGGAGATGTCCTTAATCCGTGTTGCAGTACCGGTAGTTGCCGGTGCTGCGGCACGGATTTTTTTTTGCCCGCAGGACAGTGACCAAGCGGCTGAACGGCCCGAAGGAGCAGAGAGTATGAAAACCCAGCTGGAACTGGCGCGGGAAGGAGTTGTCACCCCGCAGATGCAACGTGTCGCCCAAGATGAGCAGTGCGCGGAGGAAGAGATCAGAGGCAAGGTGGCCGCAGGCGAGATCGTCATCCTGAACAATCCCAACCGGCCCGGCCAGAGGATCGTCGGCATCGGCGCCGGACTGCGCACCAAGGTTAATGCCTCCATCGGCACCTCGTCGGATATTGATGATCCAGAGATGGAAAAGCGCAAGGCCCGCATCGCGGAAGACGAAGGGGCCGATACCCTGATGGAGCTGTCCACCGGCGGCAGGCTTGACGCAATGCGCCGGGAGATCCTGGCAACAACCTCCCTGCCGGTGGGCAATGTCCCGCTCTATCAGGCCTTTGCCGAGGCGGCGCGCCAGTACCGCAATCCCAACAAACTTGACCCGGAGTATCTTTTTGAACTGATCGAACGCCAGCTGGCCGACGGCATCAGCTTCATGGCCATCCACTGCGGCATCAACCGCTTCAGCATCGACCGCCTGCGCAGGCAGGGCTTCCGTTACGGCGGCCTGGTGTCCAAGGGCGGCACCTTCATGATCTCCTGGATGGAGTACAACAACCGGGAAAATCCCCTGTACGAGCAGTTTGACCGGGTGTGCGGGCTGATGAAAAAATATGACGCGGTGCTGTCGCTGGGCAACGGCCTGCGGGCCGGGGCCATCCACGACAGCCATGACCGGGCCCAGATGGCCGAGATGATCATCAACTGCGAGCTGGCGGAGATCGGCCGGGACCTGGGCTGCCAGATGATGGTGGAAGGGCCGGGCCATGTGCCGCTTGATGAGATCGAGGCCAATATCCTGCTGGAAAAAAAGATGAGCGGCAACGCCCCCTATTATGTATTGGGACCGTTGCCGGCGGACAGCGGGGCGGGCTATGATCACATCACCGCGGCCATCGGCGCGGCCAGTTCGGCACGCTTTGGGGCCGACCTGATCTGCTATATCACCCCGGCGGAACATCTGGCCCTGCCCAGCGAGGATGATGTGCGCCAGGGCGTGCGGGCCACAAGACTGGCGGCCCGCATCGGCGACATCGCCAAATACCCGGAGCGCCGGCAGCGGGAAAAGGCCGTGGCCCTGGCCCGGCGGGACACCCGCTGGGACGACCATTTCCGCCTGCTCATGTTCCCGGAGGCGGCGGCGGCCATCCGCCGGAGCCGCACCCCGGGCAATGCCAAAACCTGCACCATGTGCGGCGACTTCTGCGCCATGGAAAGGGGGATGTCGCTTTTTCAGGATGACATCCGGGGCGACAAGGTGAGCGCGGAGCTGGAGTGAGCATGGGCTGCCGCAGGGGCGGGTTTTATACCCGCCCTGCTGCTCTTTACTTCAAGGCGTTGTGTCCGGAGGGACTGCCAGCGAGTGAGAAAAAAAGCGGGATTTATGTATTTTTTGGCAATTTTTTTTGAATGTGATTATCTTCGCAAGATCATAGAGTTGTTAGTTGCTTTTCTGTATATCATCCAATTTGGGAAGATATGCGGGTCTGCAGAATTACTTGTTCGCTTAACTATAAAATGATCTAAGGATGATAAACAATGAAATTACCGGAGCCACAAACCCGTACCTTTTTGAGCCTCATTTCAGAAATTGAAAAAGGGCAAATCAAGATACCGCAATTCCAAAGAGATTTCGTGTGGTCTATCCAGAAATCTGCCGGATTAATTGATAGCATAATCAAGGGATACCCAATAGGAACTTTTATATTTTGGAAAACAAAAGATCGATTGCGCTCGATTAGAAATCTGGGAAATCAAACTCTACCCGAAGCGGATAAGGGGGAGTCTATTGATTACGTTCTTGATGGACAACAACGATTAACAAGCCTCTATGCATGCCTGAAAGGAATTTCCATAAACAGGGAAAATGGGAAGCGAATAGACGATTTTGCACAAATTTACATTAACCTTTTAGCAGAAGAACACGATCAAATCGTATTTCTTGACACCGAAGATAAACCAGAAAATAGCTACATTAGCATTCTTGCCTTATTGACAGGTGACTTTACTGTTCTGGCATCATACCCGCCCGAACATCATGAAAAGTTGAAATTGTACAAAAACAGAATTGAAAGTTATCAATACTCAATAATACAAATAAAGGACGCCCCTATCGATATTGCCACAGAGATTTTTACTCGAATCAATGTTGGAGGGAAACCATTATCATTATTTGAAATAATGGTTGCCAAGACGTTTGATCAAGATAGAAATTTTGATTTGTCTGAAAAATTTAATGAATTAATAGAAAGCCTTAAACCACATAATTACGAAACAATTTCCGATGCAACAGTTCTCCAAGTTATCTCCTTAATAATTACCAAAGAATGTAAACGTCAAATAATCTTAAAGCTCGACAAGAAAAAATTCATAGATACTTGGGATAAAGCAATAGATTCAATCGAGCGTACAGTTGAATATTTTAAGGGATTTTATCGCATCCCTGTTTCTCAATTACTCCCATACAACGCATTGATTGTGCCGTTTTCTTATTTTTTCTATCACCACCAAGACAAGCCAACAGGTGATAAACAGAAATACCTTCAAGATTTTTTTTGGAGGTGTTCACTTTCCGGTCGTTACTCATCAGCTGTCGAAAGTAAGTTGGCTCAAGATGTGAAAAGAATCGATATGATTCTAAAAGGTAAATTGCCAACTTATGACTGGTCTATTGACACCTCGAAGGATTTTATTATCGAAAATGGATGGTTCAGTGCTGGTAGAAGTTACATAAAAGCTATCTTGTCAATCTATGCTTATTTTCAACCTAAGTCATTTAATGATAACTCTTTAGTAAATATTAGTAATTATTGGCTAAAGCAAGCAAACAGCAAGAATTATCATCATTTTTTCCCAAAGGCATATCTGAAGAAGCAAAATGAAGATGATATTTATATTAACCACATCCTTAACATAACAATAGTAGACGATTTCCTTAACAAAAGGGAAATTGGCGCTAAGTCTCCTGCCGCTTATATGAAGAAGTTTGCAAAAATTAATGATGATCTAGAAACCGCAATGAAGTCACATCTTATTAACGACTTAGATGATTTCGGAGTATGGGAAAACGATTATGAAGCATTTTTTGATGAAAGAGCAAAACTGGTAAGCAAGGAAATTGGTAAACGTATTATAAAACAAGAAATTGATAAAAAAGAGCAGCAAGAACTTAGAGATGATTACGAAGAAGATACTACGGTATCAGCATAATAGCGAAGAATAACAGCGAACAAGGCGGTTCACTTGACGCCGGGAATCGCGGCGCTGACTTCGTCAAGCGCCTTGCCCCGGCGCTTTGCGCCGGAACAAGGCACTTGACCCGATGGCTCTCGCATGCATGCGCCTGCGGCGCAGCAAGCTTCGCTCCACGGGTCAGCGCCGCGATTAGACTAATTGGAATAATGAATGTGTGAATTGGTTCTGTCTATTCAGGAGTTCTTCAAGCTTGTTCCGGGACTAGTTATTTTCCCACTTTCATTCTATCTTGCATGGAAGAAACTTGGAATAAAAGTCGCTGCTTCATTTACAGTCCAGTATCAAAGAACAACAGCCAAAAGAATAAGTGAAGTTGTTCTGGTTAATTTGAAGGACAAACCAGTTACTGTATTTGCAATCTATGCGGTTATTGACCAAGATATCTCATGGGAAATTGATAAGTTTGATCCCCCAATTATTTTAAAACCTTTAGAGTCTAGCCGTATAGAAACAGAACCCTATTCTGAATTGTACTTGGGAGCTGATAAATTTGAACCTAATTTCATTTCTCCTTCTAAAATTGACATATTTATCGTAACCCCTCACAAAATAGTTAAGTGCAAAACGGTTTCACATCCAAATCTATTGAACATTCCTGCATTTAAGCATTATCGATCAGCAACCAAAAACACAAGACGCTTTAACAATATCGTTTATAACAACGAAGCAGCGTATGCGATCACTTATGTCTTAAATTCCGAAGTGATAACCGCAATCATAGACCGATCTGGGTTCATTGGCAGCAATTTCAGATTCGGGTTTAACATGGTTCCAGTGGAATGTATGAAAAGCAAGGACGATCTAAGAACTTGTTTGGAGCAAACATCATTCGGAAAGATGGTCGATCGTTTTGTGGTCGATAAACTGGAGTAGGTCTAACAATCGGCTGCACTTGAAAATTTGGCCTGCGGCCAATTTTCAAGTGAGCCGGCACGTTGTGCTGAAATAATATGAACGAGAATAGATTAGCAAAAAATAAAACTATCAATATCATTGGTGCAGCATTTCTTAATTTTCTAATGCTAGGCCTTGGTCAGATATCATGTGGTAAAATCAAACGTGGAATATTTATATATGTTGCGAGTTTGCTGCTCGCTGCCACCGCTGTAATCATTTGCACCAAACCATTTCCTCCCTTTAACATCGTAATTCCTGCCCTTATATTTATCGGACTTTATGTTTTTGCCATCGTTGATGCCATTCTCATTGCCCGAGATCCAGAAAATACTCTCAGGCTAAAACCAATAGTTGGCTATCTCGTCCTCATTGCCATCTGGCAAGCCAATTCTCAAATAGTGAATCCTATTGTTGCAAAAACAGTTAAGCAAAATTTTATTCAGGCATACAAAATTCCGTCAGGAGCAATGATTCCAACACTTTTAATCGGCGACCAGATACTTGTTGATAAACATATATACAAAAATAAGGAACCAGACCGTGGGGACATTGTGATATTTCCTTATCCTGTTAAGCCTGAGCAGGATTTTATTAAAAGAGTTGTGGCATTGGGCGGAGATACTATCGAAATAAAGGAAAAACAAACTTACCTAAACGGCAAGCTTTTGCAAGAACCTTATGCAATCCATAAAGACCCCAAAATTTTCCCTACAGGAGAGAACCAAAGAGATTTTTATGGCCCAATAACGGTCCCCACTGATTCAGTGTTCGTTATGGGGGACAATCGAGACAATGCGTATGATAGCCGTTTTTGGGGGTTTGTAAAAAAAGACACAATCAAAGCCAAAATAATCAATATTTATTGGTCCTGGGACAAAGAAGCTGGTTCTGTCAGATGGGACAGGATTGGAAAACCAATTTTGTGAAGTACCTTATTGAAAATACATCGAAAGCACAACAAGGAAGGGGTCAAGTCTGCCGTTGACTTTCTAATTCAAAAAAACTAATCAAAAGCCAAAAGCAGACTTGCCCCCCTTGCCCCCATGCACTCTTGAATCCTTGATAAAATGTCCTCCTGAGTGTACATTTTAATGTACACTCAGGAGGTGGAGCTATGAAAACTATTTCATTCACCGATTTCCGTAAAAATGCATCCGGTTTCATTGACGAGGTTGAACATGGGGAAACACTTGTTCTTATTCGTCGGGGAAAACCGGTTGCCGAAATCGTGCCATTTTCCGGGAGATCCTCATTGTCCCCGGCATGGAAGCAACCGGGAATTCGCTTGCAAATCCCGGGAAGCGAGTTGTCCTCCGCCATCCTGGAAGAGCGTGAGTCCGGGGCATGAAGCTTGCCGTGGATTCATCCGCCCTTGCCAAGCGGTATATCCAGGAGGCCGGCAGTGATGAATTGGAAATCCTGCTGCAGAATGCCTCGGAGCTGGCTCTCTGTATCATTCTGGTTCCTGAAATCGTCTCCGGCCTTAACCGGCGCATGCGGGAAGGCTTCCTGACTGCCGCGGATTACCGGGCGGCCAAAAGGCAATTGCTGGCTGATGTGCATGATGCAACGATTTTGCAGATTACGCCCGCCGTGGTCTCCCGCTCGATAAGGCTGCTGGAGAACGGCAACCTGCGGGCAATGGACGCCCTGCATGTGGCTTGTGCGCTTGAGTGGGGGCCTGACCTGTTTGTCACTTCGGATAGCAGGCAATCGCTGGCAGCCGGGAATGCAGGCCTTCGCACTGAGTATTTGGGCAAGGGGTAAATGCTGCGGCAAATGCCGGGTGTGGCATACCGGCGGTGTTGCCGCGGCCCACTCAATAAAAAGATGGCCCGCTTTTTTCAGCGGGCCAGGTTGGCGGCAGGCGGTGCGGGGAGGTTGAGCGGGGCAAGTGGTATTGTCTGCAGGGGAAAATCCTGAGCAGCAGCCAATCCACTAGCCCCGGCCTGACCGAAATGCTTCAGTAAGGAATAATGACTGTTTAGTCATCCTTGGTGGTATGACACACAAAACAGCCTGAGTCGTTTGCTCCGCCATTGGCCACCATGTCCGTGTAATCCCAGCGCAGGATATCACTATAATTACTTCCATGGGCGAAGTGGCAGGACAGGCACATCACCACATCGGTTCCGGATGCAGGATTTACCGTACCACTCACGGCGGCAGGCACAGCGCCGGCCCGGGCGACCGGCGCTTCAACACTGTAGCTGTTATCACCGTTATAACTGGTATATTCGCCACTGTTCGGCAGGGCAATATCCGTAGGATGCCTGATAAAGGGCTTCATGCCGGTGCCGATCCCTTCCGAGGTCCCTACTGTCAAGGTGTGAAAGTTGCCGTGACAGGTGGCGCAGAATTCGCTCATGGTGTGGTTGGGCGGGCCGATGCCGTTGGCATTATGGCAGCTTGTTGAAGGAATGCCGCAGGAGAGCTGTTTCGGCATTGTCTGTCCGAAATATTCGTTATGGTTTCCTGATGAGACATTTTGCCATTTTCCGGTTGGATTCTGGTTCTCCAGTCCCATGACGCCATAGAGAAAGCGGTAACTGTTGGCTGGTGTGTCGGCGACGTCACATCTGCCGTCAACATTGGCATGATGCGCGCCGTTCAAGGCGCTGACTCCGCTGCCGTAGCTGGTGAAACGGTAGCCGTGACAGCCGTTGGTGCCGGCACAGGTCAGGTTGGTGGTGTTGACTATTCCACCGTCAGCATGGGAGAAAAGATTGATCCCGCCGGGGGGGCCATAGAGCGTACCGTCTTCTTCACCTGGAAAATCAACAACATTATGGCCTTTGGCGTCAGAAGCGCCACTGCCTTTCATGCCCAGCATATAGGCGAAATTGCCCCCGGCCAGGTCGTCTGTGCCATCAGTATGCATGACCTGGGGAATCTGTGTATCGCCCAGGGTGACTATCTTACTGCCTGAACCCATGGCGTGGCATCCCGTACAGCTGCCGCGGGTCAGAAAGGGGTTGGGGCCGGTCCCTCCGCCAAGGAGTGCCATTTCTGTCCCGTCCTGGCTGTTATGCATGGTATGGCAGTTTGAGCAGATGCCTATGACGCCGGCGTTGACCGTTGCCGCAAATCCAAGCAAGAGAAGAAAAGTGAAGAAAGGGGGGCGGGATGCTAAAGAAAATCTTTTACTGATTTTGGCTGAACAGCGCTCACCAAAGCAAAATGACTTATTAAGTACACGCAATGCGACACCTCATGAATGATTTTTGGGGCAAAAGTGCTTTTCACTTCTCTGTTGTACTGGTCATTTCCAAAAATCATCATTTTTTCAGTCTGTTAGCCATTTTGATCTGTTGCCTACGTAATTATACCTATAAAATAATGCATTTTGAAAGAA
The DNA here is from genome assembly GCA_018897105.1 of Pseudomonadota bacterium. GTDB lineage: Bacteria > Desulfobacterota > Desulfobulbia > Desulfobulbales > SURF-16 > SURF-16. Next base: position 28,191 of record JAHILF010000011.1, on the reverse strand, counting down.
AAATCAAATAAATAATTAATATCGGTTTGCCTTCAAGAAGTTCCGATAGCTGATATTGGGAAGTGTCGGGTGATAAGGGATCGTAGACAGAGAGGCCTGTAATTGATCGGGTTTTCACAACCCTTGGGCGCGGGAATCCCCGGTAAAGGGGAGTGTGGTATTTCCACTTGCTTTTTGTTAGGCGAAATGCCAATAATAAAAGAATGACTGGCTGCTGAAAGAAGGAGAAACGCAGAACTTCTGAGCTTACTGCACAATTTCAATGAGTTGCGTTACGCTCTCAAGTGCTGGCCTGAAACCGGTTAAGTGTCTTCAGTGCGCTAAAGTACTTAAGATGGAGCCTCCTGCAAAATGAACGTCGTAGCGAGATCGAGAGAAAAATATTCTGGGCAAGGATGAGTGGTGAAATCGCCCGGAAGCGTTGCAGTGCTACGTTGAGGACGATTTCACCAGGAAGACGCCGCACAGGTTATTTTTAGCCGATCGGAGTAGATGTTCATTTTGCAAGAGGCTCGATGGCCTTGAAAAGGTTTTCTTTGATCAGAAAGTATGTCTTTCCTTTCTGGTGCAAATGCATGCCGACTGCAGGCGACGACTTCGGGATAAACTTGAACCAATCTTGTATGCTGCCATGAAACATGTAATTATCGTCGGCGGGGGCTTTGCCGGACTGAACGCCGCCAAAATCCTGGGCAACAAAACAGATATCCGTGTCACCCTGATTGACAATCACAATCATCATCTGTTTCAGCCCCTGCTCTACCAGGTTGCCATGGCAGCCCTGAGTCCGGCGGAAATCGCCGTGCCCATCCGCCGCATTCTGGCCGGATACGCCAATATCACCGTGCTGCAGGATGAGGTGACCGGGGTTGATCCCCTGCAGCGCATTGTGACCGCCAGGGAGTGCAGTCTCCATTATGACTATCTGCTTCTTGCCTGCGGCGTCAAACATGCCTATTTCGGCCACGAAGAATGGGAGGAGTATGCGCCGGGGCTCAAAACCATTGAACAGGCCACCGAAATCCGGCGGCGGGTTTTATCTGTTTTTGAAGAGGCGGAACGGACCAGGGACTGCAGCAGTCTGCTCAAGCATTTCACCTTTGTTATCGTGGGCGGCGGTCCGACCGGCGTGGAGATGGCAGGCGCCATCGGCGAGATATGCCGTTATACCCTGGCCAAGGATTTCCGCAACATCAATCCGCGCCAGGCGCGCATCATCCTGATTGAAGCAGGCCCGCGCATTCTGCCGTCCTTTTCCGAAAAGATGGCGGACAAAGCGGCCCATGACCTGGGGACACTCGGGGTGCAGGTCCGCGTCGCAAGCCCGGTTACCAACATTGACGGGGAGGGGGTGCAGATCGGTGACGAACGGCTGGAGGCCAGCACCATCCTCTGGGCCGCCGGGGTGGAAGCTTCGCCCATCGGCAGACGCATGGGCGTGGAGACCGACAGGCTGGGTCGGATTGTGGCGGAAGCCGATCTGAGCATCAAAAATCATCCTGAAATATTTGTTGCCGGGGATCTGGCCAGTTTTTCCCACGGCCGCACCACTCCTCTGCCGGGCCTGGCTCCGGTTGCCCTGCAGCAGGGACGTTTTATCGCCCGTAACATTCTGCGGGAAACAGCTGGCAAGAACCGGCGCAATTTCCGTTATCTGGATAAAGGCCAAATGGCCACCATCGGCCGCAGCAAGGCGATCATCGAACTGGGGAGCCTGCGCCTTCAGGGTTTCCTGGCCTGGTTGGCCTGGGTGGTCATCCATATCTATTATCTCATCAGCTTTGAAAACAAATTTTTTGTAACCCTGCACTGGGTCTGGTCCTTTTTCAAATTCCGCCGCGGCGCCCGCCTGATCATCAATAAGGAATGGCGCTTTTACCGGAAGAATACAGGCGAAGAACACAAAGAAGGGTAAAACAGGAAATAGCTATTCGGGGGAGGAGAATATTCCTGGATGATTAAACCCGGAGACAGACTCGGGTTATCCGCGGTTGATCGAATAAAAGAATGGCCCGCTTCTTCCAAGCGGGCCATGTTGGGCATATTATCTTGCTACCGTCGCTTCATTGGTCTTGCCGCATTCCGGACATCGCAGTTCCGGCATAATATTCACCTCCCGCATCCGACTTTATCGCGGCCACTTGGTAAACCTCATTCCCGGGGCCGTGCACTCCTTCCCCCCAAATAAACTTGATATTACAATAAAACGTACTGTATGATGTACTAAATTTACAGCAGCGAGGTGCATTATGCAAAGACTGAAATTCGATCAAGACATTCGCCCTCTGTCAGAGTTCCGTACTGGAATTGCTTCTTTTCTCAAACAAGTTCGTAACACAAAAAGACCTCTTCTCATTACCCAGCACGGCAAAGGGGTGGCCGTCTTGCTTGATGTGGCAGAATATGAAGCCATGCAGGAAAAAATTGAACTCCTGGAGGACATTCAAACAACGATTGCCCAAATTGACTCTGGTGCCGGGATTGAACACAGTGAAGCTAAAAATGCAGTGTTGGAGCGGATCGGGAAGTGACAACCATTTGCTTCTCCCCCCCCCAATTGATAGAATTACAGCAATTGCAGCTCTTATTTTTTTGGTGATCGAGAATGAAGAAAGACGTTCTCAATCGGTACGAACGTGACGCTGGCGGCAGCATTCTGATCGATGTTGCTGCTGACAAGGTGGAAGATCTCTACAGTGATTTTGACAAGAGTGCGCCCTATATCCGCAGGGACCTGGACCAAGACCTGGTCGACTACTTGATCGACTGTGCAAGAGAACTGGGCAATGAACCATTCACCATCAGTTTTACCCTGGTCAACCCGCCGGATGACACCGGACTTTCCCGTATCAGGGGGAGCATCAACAACTTCTTCCTGTACCTGGTCGAAATTGAGCGGCAAAAGGTCCGGCAGATGCTGCGTCGGTCGCTTATTCTCTTCTGTATCGGCATTGCCATCCTGTTTATTTCCGTATGGGTTAACCGTTGGCTGGGATCGGAACGCACGGTCGTGGCCTATGTGTTCTCAGAGGGGCTCATCGTTGCAGCCTGGGTCTCACTGTGGGAGTCCCTGGCGACTTTCTTGATTGAATGGTTTCCCCGGCTCAGGAATATCAAGCTCTACCAGCGCCTGGCGTCTGTCCGACCAGTCTTCCGTTCCGGACCGGAAACGATGGCGAACGGGGATATGGGGTTCCAATCAGTCGCTCCACCGGACCGCGAATAACCGGTCGCTGCGCAGCCGTCTATCAGCGGGTGTTGAGCTTTTCGTGCGAGGCAAATAAATATACAGGTAGTTGCTTCCGGGCAGATCCGGGATCTACACAGGGGGGCCTGGTACATGAGAAAACGTCAGAAGGAAGATATTTTAATCTCGTTCTTCAAGCAAAAGGAGAAATACGAGAAACTCGCATCGTACATTGTTCATCTCATCAGGGACGATCCCTCCTCACCAAAGGAAAGTCTGCATACAATTATCTATCGCATCAAGGATAATGCGAGGCTCATTGAGAAAATCGATGAAGAGAATAAAAAACTTGTGGGTGAAGCTGCGCCTATCACGCCAAAGAATTTTCAGGAAAGAATCGGCGATCTGCTGGGAATCAGACTGATATGCCTCCGGCTTTCAGATATCAAGAGAGTCGAAGCGTATCTTGGGCTTCTGGCCGAGGAGAAAATCCTGCGATTCATCCGCAGACCGACACACAAGAGATCATTTGTTCTGCCGGTAGACCCCGGTGAGACGATTCCGGAAGGCCTGGATCTTCGCTACAGCGGTTACTCCTCCATTCACTACCAGGTAGAGCTGGGCGAGAATGCAGATGCTGCCGATGATTTGCAAGGGCTGCGGGTCGAGTTCCAATTACGGACTATCCTCGAGGAGGCGTGGGGCGAGATCGATCACAAATACAGATATGTGTTCAGCCGAAGCGGCGCTGCGCTTCCTGCCTATATCCACACTGGTTTCTACACCTTGAGCGCCTACCTGCAGGCGGCTGCTCTGCAGGCGGAGCACTTATGCCGGCAGGCAGAGGTTCATCAGCTGCAGAGAACCCGAAAAGGGAAAGCAAAGTTGGCGCCTCCGCTTGCCCCTGAGCCCGGTTCCCAAGAGATTCGTGCGGATGAATCGGACCAGACGACATTACCACTCGTCTTCGAAGCAATGCTGGAGGAGACTTTTGGCTTCAAGCTGGCAGTGAGAACGCTCACGTATATCATGAAGCGGTTCGATGAATTCTGCTATGCGGAGCAGCCTCAGGTTCACTTTCAGAAGATCTTCACCGAAAACAGACTCCAGGAATTTCAAACTGTTTTCCGTGAAGTTCTGAACCGGGAAGCTTTTGAGGATAAAAGTAAGAGAAACGTTGATGCCATCAATGCTGTTAATTTTGCCCTGTTTGACGAGATTCAGGGGAGAAGGCTCGCCCGGGAAGGACTGAAATCCGCTCTCAGATGGAGAAAAGAGCATTCAAGGTGGTAGTGTTTTGGTGGAAGGAAGAAGTCGGTAATAAAAAATAATGATTCTGATAAGCAGAAAAAGGCTCCTCGGCTACCTTATTAGCTGATTCAAAAGGAGTATCGTGCCCCTGCCCTGCCCGGCACAACACGTTCGCCGAAGGAGGAGGTCAGCAGCTGCGTGGCTTTGTGGCCGGTGCAGTGACAGGGGACGATAAGCTCCGGGGCAAAGTCGTGCAGGGCAGCCACGGTTTGCGCCAGACGCTCTTCTTGGGCGTTCAGCAGATGTAAGCCGCCGATCAAGGCGCGCAGTCTGATGATGCCGCTCAGCCGGAAGACATGCTTGAGGGTGTTGACGATCCCGGCATGGCAGCAGCCGACACAGACAACCAACCCCTGTTCCGTCCGTATCCACAGGGCAAGGTCGTCCTTAATGGGGTCCGCACGCCTGGCTTGGGGATCAAGGAAGAAGGGGCCGCCCGTGTCTTCATAGTCTGTCTGCCGCGGGATGGGGCCAGTGAGACCGATTCCCCTGGCAACCAGCCGCGCCCGGGGCATCCAGTTGAGCTTCTCTGCCGGCAGTTTATCAATGGCGGCCATGGACTCGCGCGGCATGTGGATCGCTTTTGCCGTCCCGTTCCGCGTGGAGTAGCGGGGTTGCACCACCCCTGGGTGGCAGTAAACCTTTGCTTTCCGCGCAGCTTTCAGGACAAGAGGGATACCCCCAGTATGGTCGTAATGACCGTGGCTCAACACCAGGATATCAGTCTGCTCCAGCCCGATTTTCAGTTTGCCGGCGTTGTCCGCCAGGGCTGCTCCCTGGCCGGTATCAAACAAAATTCTTGTGTCGCCGTCATCGATCCAAAGTGACAAACCGTGTTCCGCTCGCAGCCCGTCCCCGGCCTGGTTATCGACCACAATGGTGATGGTCAGTTTCGGCGCAATCATGACATCACCCGGCGCTGCATGAATCTGGCCTTGGCCCGGGCCATGGTGGAGCCGGCAACGACCATTTCCGACTTCAGATGATAGAGCGGCGGACAACTTGACACCACCCAGGTCCGTATTTCCAGAGTATCGGTACAGGCAACAGACTTGACGAACCGCACCCGAAGATCCCCGGTGACTGCTTCAACGCCGTGATAAAACAGGCAGTTGGCCATCGCCGTATCAAACAGTGCGGCAATAACGCCACCGTGCAGGATGCCTTCATAACCCTGCAGTCCGGCGTGGCCCTTGAATTGCGTGAAGACAACCCCGTCTTTTTCCGTCAGGAATGACAGATTTAGCGACCAGGGATTTTGGTAGCCGCCCGGTAGACACAGGGAGTGGTCATTGACGGGGTAGCTGGCGGTGCAGGATTCAGTGGATACAGGCATTGTTACCCGCCTACAGCGTGCCGGCCAGATGAGCGGCTGTCTGTTTTTCGGCCGGTTGCGCTGGGGCAGGTGCTTGCTCCTGATCCAGCGCGGCAATGGGTGCGATAATCTCTTGCATGATTTTTGCCGTGGGAGAAGCGGCATAATGCCGGACAAAGGCGCGGCCGCTATCGCAGGCCTCCGCTACCATGGGGTCCATGGGGATAGCCCCCAGGAACGGCACCTGCATGGACTCGGCGATGCCCCGGCCTCCGCCTGACGAGAGAACCTGTGTTACATCACCGCACTTCGGGCAGGCAAAACCGCTCATGTTCTCCACCACCCCGAGCACCGGCACCTTGAGTTCCCGGCAGAAGGTGATGGATTTGCGCACATCCACCGTGGCGACCTTGTGCGGGGTGGTGACAATGACCGCGCCGTCCAGTCCGTCAATGAGCTGGCAGATGGTAAGGGGCACATCCCCGGTTCCGGGCGGGGAATCGATGATCAGGAAGTCCAGCTCACCCCAGGCCACCTCCATCAGAAACTGTTTGATGACGCCGATTTTCATCGGCCCCCGCCATATCACCGCATCATCCGGGTTCCTGAGTAAAAAACCAAGGGACATCACCTTCAGCCCGTCCCTGTCCACGGGTAGCAGATCTTCGCCATCCGCCCTGATCGTTTCTCCCTCAAGGCCCAGCATGGTCGGAATGCTGGGGCCGTGAATATCCACGTCCAGCAGTCCGACCCGCTTGCCGGCCAGCATCAGGGCCACGGCAAGATTGACCGCCACCGTGCTCTTGCCGACCCCGCCCTTGCCGGACATCACCACCACCTTGTGACCGATATGGCAGAGCCGTGACGCAAGTTTCAGGCGTTCTGCAAATTCTTCCGCGCTTTCTTCAGCTTGACGGAGGGATGCCGAACAACTGGTGTCACCGCAGGTTCCGCGGGTTTTGCCGGTCTGAGGGGTGGATTGGTCTGGTTCCGCTTGTCCGTGGTTGGTGCCATTCTCATCTGTGGATTGCATCTTTTGTTGTTTCCTCCTGTTGCGTCGTGTCTGCATTATTGCAGTAACTGTTTATTGATGGGACAAGCTTAGTTCCTCGGTGGATTCGTGACCTCCAACATCGTTTTTCCCTGCGATATCCTTGAAATGCCTGGCGGACACGGTACAGGAGCAGTCCTTTATTTTTATGCAATACTAAGGCTAATGGCGCCATTTTTCCATCTCCATTTTTCTCCCTTGAGCGGCGGCACCGGGCAAATAGCCGATGCTGCCGTCCTGCTTGCCCTTGTCGGGCGGCAATTAGGGTTCAATTTCCTCCAGGCGCATCCTGAGGTGGTTAAGTTCCGCTTGCAGGGCATCGGCCTTATCTCTCAAGTTGTATTCTCCTCTCGCCTGGCCGAGAAACTGATACGGGGCGACATTTCCCCTGGTGCGCCCTCTGCCCTGCCCGTTGGTGACAGAGCAGCGACGTCGCTGTTCCCGGCGGCAACCGCCGGGACCGCGTTTCTGGCCTTGAATTGCATAACCGGGCATTGACGACCCTGCGCAGAATCCGGCTGCACGGCCCGTCATGGCCCCCATTCCCATGGGTCCTGTTCCTTGTCCTCTTGGCATTGTCATCTCCTCTCTGGTCGGTTTTTTTGTCGTGGGTAATTTTTATAAAAGTACTTTGAAGTACTTCAGCACTCTTCTTGGATTTCTATTTCAGGCCCTTGTATCGCGCCGGTACATGCGGTGTACTATTTATTTCTCGCTTCCTGCTGCCGGTTTTGACTCAAGAGCCTGTGTTTTGTATTGGCTATCTGGCTCGCAACAACCAATGAGGTGGGATCTTCACAGAGACATGCTTCCATGCCCTGCAGCAACGTCTGCCGGTGGTCCAGCTTAATCAACACTGCGTCGTCGGCAATGACGGAATCGGCATAAACAATACCTTCCGCCATTAAGGCTTCCGTGGCGGCCCGATTATCGTTTGGGGCGGCTTTACATTTCGGCACCTCAGCACATTCATAGGGAATACCTTCAGCCATCATGCCAGCCATGTCTGTGCCAGCGCAGGATGTACCGGCGCCAGCCAAGGTTATAAATGCTGTCACAACCAGACTGCTGCCAAACAATTTTATGGAAATTCTTTCCTTTTTCATTTTCCACTCCCGATATCAATTTGTTAATAACATGAAACTTTTCATACTCCGTAAGTTTCCGGATCAATATACTTATCATGAAACTGAGACATATTTCAGGCTTCGCAGTTGGATATTCGACATGGTTCAGGCGATATTTCTCCTTCGTCCTGCGGTGCATTTGCGCAAGCTGAGGCACTGCCGACGACAACCCGGCATGGCAAAGACATCCGCAGACAGATTGTTGCTGCGCCAGGCCTGGATGACCTTATGCAGTTCTCCGGCCACAAATGGGACCACCTGGATACCATAAGAGCAAACGATCTCATGCAGAGATCTGGAAATCGCACCACAGACCAGCGTGTCAACGGCCAGTTCCGCCAGACGGAGCGCCTTCTGCACCAACTGATCATCGGGCAGCACCTCCAGTGTTTCTGCGGTGATCCGGTTGGAATCGATCGCAACGAGGTAAATCTGGTTGGCGCTGTCAAAGACCGGCGCAATGCGATTGTCCCAGTAAGCAAATGCCGCTTTTCTCATATGAAGCCCTGTGTATCCTTTGGCTTATGAAGAGAGCATTTGCCGTGCCAAAATCGCTCGGTGGGGGAAATCAATTTAACTATACGTAAATATAGTAAAAATAAATATAGATGAAGCGGGGTAGGTGAAGTGATGGTTGCGGGTTGGCTACTGCAGGTGAGAATGGCAGTGCGTATTCGCTACTGTATGCGGGCCTTGCCGGAGCGGCCATCCTTTTCAGGAAGGGAGATCCCCAGTTTTTTGATGCGGCGGAACAGGGTGGTTTTGTGGATGCCGAGCTCGCGGGCCGCGGCCAGGCGGTTATACCCGTTGCGCTCCAGTGCCGTGCGGATGGACTGGGCGTCGAGCAGATCATGGGCTGAGCTCACATCGGCGCCCATGGCAGCGGATAGCCCATGGGCCGTCAGCTCCTCCGGCAGATGGCCGATGCCGATAAGGCCCTCGCTGCACATGATGAAAGAACGTTCGATGACATTTGCCAGTTCCCGCACATTGCCGGGCCAGTGGTGGGCCATGAGCAGGGAAAGGGCCTCGGCGGCGATGCCCTGGATGGATTTGCGCTGCAGCCTGTTGAAACGATTGACAAAATGCTCCACCAGCAGCGGAATATCCTCTTTGCGGCGGCGCAGGGGAGGCAGTTGCACCCGGACCACGTTCACCCGGTAGTAGAGATCCTCCCGGAAGGCTCCGCTACGGGTCAGTTCCGCCAGATCCCGGTTGGTGGCGACGAGAACCCGCGCATTCGTCGTCTCGGAACGGGTCGAGCCCAGGGGCTCAAAGGTCCGCTCCTGCAGCACGCGTAGCAGCCGCACCTGCAGCGCCGGGCTCACATCGCCGATTTCGTCAAGAAAGATGGTGCCCCCGGAGGCCAATGCGAAACGGCCGGGTTTGTCCTTGACCGCGCCGGTAAAGGCGCCGGCCTTGTAACCGAAAAGTTCGGACTCAAGCAGGGTGTCCGGCAGAGCCCCGCAGTTGACGGCGATAAACGGTCCCTTCCCCCGCGGGCTCAGACAGTGAATGGTGCGGGCCATCAGCTCCTTGCCTGTCCCGGTTTCGCCGAGAATCAGCACTGTACTGGGACTCGTGGCGATGGCGGGCAGGACCTCGAATACCCGCTGCATGAGTGGGCTGCGGCTCACCAGATCCCCTACCCGGAAGCGACTGTCCAGTTCCCGGCGCAGGGCTTCGACATCGCTCAGGTCGCGAAAGGTTTCCGCACCCCCGACCACCTGGCCGTCACCATTCTTGAGGACGGCCGTGGAGACACTGATAGGAATGCGGTCCCCATCTGCCTTGATGATATAGCCGGACTTGCCGATAATGGGTTTGCCGGTTTGCAGCGTTTGCTGCAGGGCGCAGTCGGCGCCGCACATACTGGACCGGAAAACCTCGGAACAGCGGCGCCCGATCGCTTCCTCCCTCGGTACGCCGGTGATCTCCTCGGCTGCCCGGTTAAACGAAGTGATGCGCCAATCCATATCCACGGTAAAGACGCCGTCCGAGATGCTCTCCAGAATTGCCTCGGTGGGTGTCACCACGGCTGGCTTTCTGTTTTTTTTGCCTCCGCTCATGATCTGTTTTATACGCCCGGATGGGAGGAAGGTCAACAGGAACCTGATCTCTCTCATTCCCGCCGGCCTGAACCTTCCGAACAGAGTTTTTGCTCCAGTTCCGTTTACTTCGGCAGATTTTCCGTGGATTTTATGGTAAGGTGAAAAAAAATACTTCGCCGGGCTTGCCGGTGATTCCTCTTCAGTACCACAGGAAGCAGCATGTCAGAGGCCATTCCGGTCGTTCTCCTCATTGTTCCTTTTCTTGCCGCCCTGGCGTGTTTTGTTATCCGCTCATCCGCTTGCCGCTCATTTATCGTCATCGCCACCGCGGCAGGGCTTGCCGTCAGCAGTCTGCTGCTGCAGGGGCCTCTTGCCCCGGATGCCGGCCTCCGGTGGGCTGGAATCATTGACCCGGTGATCACCGGCGGGGATTTCCTGCTGCTGGCCATCATGTTCTTTCTGGGCTGCCGTTACCGTAATTTTCTCATTATCATGCTGACGGCCAGCCAGCTTGGCCTGTTTGCCTGGCTTGAATTTTTTGTCTTTGCCGAAGACCAGGGCCATGCCCTGTTTGCGGTCGATATTCTGTCCCTCGTCCTGGTTCGGGTGGTGTGCCTGGTGGGTGGGCTCATTTGTCTGCACGCCATTCCCTACATGCAGGCCCATGAGCAGCATCAAAATCTTGCCCGATCGCGCCAACCGCAGTTCTTTGCCGTGTTGCTGCTCTTTCTCGGCGCCATGAACGGGCTGGTGCTTACCAACAATCTGGCCCATTTCTATTTTTTCTTTGAACTGACCACCCTCTGCTCCTTTCTGTTGATCGCCCATGACCGCACCGAGGAAGCGGTGGGCAACGCCTTGACCGCCCTGTGGATGAACGGACTGGGCGGTTTGCTGCTGCTGCTCGCCATCTGGGGACTCTATAGCCAGAGTGCCCAGCTTGATATGGGCGGGCTGGTGGCGGCAACAGCCGGAAATCCCGCGGCCCTGCTGCCCCTGGCACTGCTTGTGCTGGCGGCCTGCACCAAATCCGCCCAGCTGCCCTGGCAGAAGTGGCTGTTGGGGGCGATGGTGGCGCCGACGCCCACCTCAGCGCTCCTGCATTCGAGCACCATGGTCAAGGCCGGGGTCTATCTGGCCCTGCGCTTTGCCCCGGCCTTTGCTCACACCCTGCTCGCCCAGGGGCTCATGCTGGCCGGCGGCTTCACCTTTTTTGCCGCCGCGGCTCTTGCCATCGGTCAGCGTAATGCCAAAAAGGTTTTGGCCTATTCCACCATCAGCAACCTGGGCCTGATTTTTGCCTGTGCCGGGATCGGCACGCCTGGTGCCGTGGCGGCAGGCATCCTGCTGATTCTCTTCCACGCCGTTTCCAAGGGGCTGCTCTTTCTCTGCGTGGGCACAGCGGAGCAGCAGGTGCACAGCCGCGATATCGAGGTGATGCGGGGCCTGTGTGCGCAAATGCCCTTCACCGGCATGATTGCGGTGCTGGGAATGCTGACGATCATTGTGCCGCCCTTCGGCATGTTGCTCGGCAAATGGCTGGTCTTTGAGGCCGGGGCGGATCATGTGGTTTTTTATCTCATGCTGGTGCTGGGCAGCTCTTTTACTCTCCTCTACTGGGTGCGACTGGCCGGGACCCTGCTGGCCAGCGGGCAGACAACAGGATTCAAGCCAGAGATCAAACCGTTTCTCACCCGTTTCCCGCTTGCGGCCCTGGGGTGCGGCGCCGTTATGTTGGGGCTTGCCGCCCCAATTCTCTATGGCCGGCTGCTTGTGCCGCTTACTTCCCTGTTCCCGGTCGGCCGGGCGTTCTCTGCCGGCCAGGCTGGAATGCTGACGACTGCCGTGGGGTCGTTTCCCCTTATTGTGGTCTTTGCCGTGGCGGCGCTCATTGGGCTGCTGGCCCTGTCCGGGGTCAGCAAGGCCATGGTCGGCAGGAAGGGCACTGCGTATATGTCCGGAGCAAATACGCGTCTGCCTGATCATTTTGTCGGGCCACTGAATCGGCCGGTGCGGGCGGTGGTGGAAAACGCTTATCTCGTCCCGCTTTTTGGCGAAGAGCGCTGGACCCTGTGGGTGAATCTGGCCGCCACAGGGCTTCTTTTTCTTATGCTGGGCGGTGCATTATGGAAATGATGCAGACAGCCGCTCTTGCCCTGGCAGTGCCCTGTGCCGCGATCCTTCTGGGAGGACTGCTCAGCGGCATAGACCGGCGGCTTACAGCACGCCTCCAGTCACGCCAGGGTCCGCCTCTGAGCCAGCCTTTTTTGGATGTGATCAAGCTCATGGCCAAGGAGAGGATGGTCACCAACCCGTGGCAGGCATTTTCTCCGGTGGCAAGCCTTGGGGCAGCCGCCTTCGCCCTGGTTTTTTTTGCCCTGCAGGGGGATCTGCTGGTCATCCTCTTTGTCCATATGGTGGGCGGCGTTTTTCTGGTGCTGGGGGCCATGGCCTCCCCTTCGCCATACAGCCAGACCGCTTCCCAGCGCGAACTATGGCAGATGCTGAGCTGTGAGACCCTGCTTTTTCTCATTGCCGGGGCGCTCTATCTCACCACGGGCAGCTTTCGCCTCAGTGAATTGTCTGCCCTGCCGGAGCCGCTGCTTTACCGTCTGCCCCTGCTGTTTGCCGCCTTTTTCTTTGCCTTGACCGTTAAGATGCGCAAATCGCCCTTTGATCTGGCCGGCTGCCATCACGCCCATCAGGAACTGGTGCGGGGGGTGTTCACCGAATATGTCGGTCCCTATCTCGGCCTGCTGGAAATCGCCCACTGGCTTGATATTGTGCTCTATCTCGCCATCTGTTCCCTGTTCTGGGCAACCAGTACCCCGGCCATGATCCTGCTGCCCCTGGCGGCTTTCCTGGCAGTCATTATGCTGGACAACGTCGCAGCCCGTCTGACCTGGCGCTGGATGCTCGGCTGGGGCTGGGGCGCGGCCTTTGTCCTGTCCGCGCTTAATCTCTCCTGGCTCAAAGGGTAAAAGGGCATGGGACTCATCGATAAACTGATCAGCACGGCCCGGCGCCGATCTCCCTGGCTGCTCCATTTTGACTGCGGCAGCTGCAACGGCTGCGACATCGAGACCCTGGCCTGTCTGACCCCGGTCTATGACGTGGAGCGTTTCGGGGTGGTGAACGTGGGCAATCCCAAGCATGCCGATATCCTGCTGGTGACGGGCACGGTCAATCTCCGCAACCGGGAGGTGCTGACCGTTCTCTTTGAGCAGATGCCGGAACCCAAAGTGGTGGTGGCCATCGGCGCCTGCGGGCTCTCCGGCGGCATATTCAGGGAGGCGCCCAATGTGGTGGGCGGGGTGGACAAGGTCATCCCGGTGGATGTCTATGTGCCGGGCTGCCCGGCCCGGCCCGAGGCCATCATCGACGGGGTGGTGCTGGCCCTGGAAAAATTCAGGGAAAAAAGTAAAGGAAAAGGGGAGGGGAAATGACCATTACCGCGGACAGGATCGAAAGCGGGGAGCTGTGCCGGGCGGTTGCCGCTTTAAAGGAACAAGGCTGCCGTTTTGTCACCATCACCTGTGTCAGGGCGGACAGCGCCGGGGCCGAGATGCTCTATCATTTTGACCGGGAGCTCTCGCTCAGCCATCTGCGGCTGACAGTCAGCGGAGATGAGGTGCCCAGCATCTGCGGCATCTATGCTGCCGCCTTTCTGGTGGAAAATGAGATTCAGGACCATTTCGGCCTTTGTTTTAGCGGTCTTATTCCTGATTACCGGCGCACCCTGTACCTGCAGGGGGAAGACAGCCCACCACCTTTTCGTGGGCCCAGCGGGCCGGCCGGGGGGCAGTGAAGATGGCCGGCACCGTTATTCCCTTCGGGCCCCAGCATCCGGTGCTGCCTGAGCCCCTGCACCTTAACCTCAAGATTGAGGATGAGATCGTTATCTCCGCCACCCCGGCCTTCGGCTACGTGCACCGCGGCCTGGAAAAGCTGGCGGATATCCGGGATTTCCGCCAGATGATCCAGGTCGTTGAGCGGGTGTGCGGCATCTGCTCCATGATCCACGCCCTCACCTACTGCCAGGGGCTTGAGGCGCTGATGGGGGTGGAGCCACCGCCCCGGGCCAGGTTCCTGCGGGTCATCTGGTCGGAGCTGCACCGGCTGCACAGCCATCTGCTGTGGCTGGGCCTGTTTGCCGATGCCATGGGTTTTGAGAGCCTGTTTATGCAGCTGTGGAAGGTGCGGGAACGGATCATGGACATCAACGAGGCCACGGCCGGCAACCGGGTGATCCTCTCGGTCAACGTCATCGGCGGCGTGCGGCGGGACCTGGACACCGGCCAGACCGGCTGGATTCTCTCGGAACTTGCGGAGGTGGATAAGGGGATCAAGGCCATGGGCCGCACCATCCTGCATGATTACACGGTGCAGAAGCGCACCAGGGGCAAAGGGGTACTTTCTGGGAAACAGGCCATGGAGTTTGGCTGCGTCGGGCCGATGCTGCGCAGTTGCGGGGTGGCCCAGGACATGCGCCTGCTGGGCTATGCCGCCTACTGCGAGCTTGATTTTGCCCCGGTGGTGGAGCAGGACGGCGACTGTTATGCCAGGTGCAGGGTGCGCTTTGCCGAGCTGGGCCAGTCCATCGATCTGATCCGCCAGGCCATTGGCAAACTGCCGACAGGCGACATCAGCGTGCCGGTCAAGGGCAGGCCGGAGGGGGAGATTGTGGCCAGGGCCGAGCAGCCTCGGGGGGAGTGTCTCTACTATATCAAGGCAAACGGCGGCAAATTCCTGGACCGCCTGCGCATCCGCACCCCGACCTTTGCCAATATCCCGGCCCTGACTGTCATGCTGCCGGGCATTGAGCTGGCCGACGTGCCGGTGGTGCTGCTGTCCATTGATCCCTGCATCAGTTGTACGGAACGGTAACGGAGCAAATATGTTCATGATCCCGGTTGTCCTGAAAAACCTGTTTAGCCGCTGCGCCACCCGGCCATACCCCCAGAGCCCGCGGCAGCTCTTTGTCGGCAGCCGCGGCCAGCTGGTCAATGATGTGGAAAAATGCATCCTGTGCGGCACCTGCGCCCGCACCTGTCCTTCGCAATGCCTCACCGTTCGCCGCAAGGAAGGTCTGTGGGAATACGAGCCGTTCGCCTGCGTCTTCTGCGGGGTGTGCGTGGAGGCCTGCCCCACCGGCAGTCTGGCGCAGCTCAGCCAGTGGCGCCCTGCGGTGCGGGAAAGGGAGAGGGTGGTGCTGAAGGTGGAAGTGAAAAGTCAGGAGTCAGGAGTTAAGAGTGAGAAGTGAGGTGTGTAGGGGCACCCCTCGTGGGTGCCCTATCCCGGCTGGGCTCCCAATTTGGCCAGCATGGATACCCGAAGAAATACAGAGACAATGGCAAACAACGGGCAGCCCGACCCAGGGCACCCACAAGGGGTGCCCCTACTGCCCCAGGTGGTCCACCAGGATTTTTAACCCGATGCCGATGAGCAGCAGGCCGCCCAGCACCTCCACCCGTTTGCCCCAGATCATGCCGATTTTGCCGCCCAGCAGCATGCCCGCCACGGTCAGGGTGGCGGCGGTCACGGCGATCACCAGGGCCGGGGTCCAGATGTTGACGCCGATAACGGCCAGGGAAAGCCCTACCGCCAAGGCGTCGATGCTGGTGGCAATGGAGAGCATGACCATGGTCGCCCCTTTGGTGGGGTCGGTTTTCTGCTTCTCCTCGTCATCCTGAAAGGCCTCAAAGATCATTTTGCCCCCGACAAAGGAGAGCAGGCCGAAGGCCAGCCAGTGGTCATAGGCGCTGATCAGACCCTGCACACCAAGACCGGCCAGCCAGCCGATGATCGGCATCAGTCCCTGGAAAAGGCCGAAGTGAAAGCCCAGGCGGAAGAGCTGCCTTTTGCTCACCGGGTGCAGGGCAACGCCGGCGGCCAGGGCCACGGCAAAGGCGTCCATGGCCAGGGCCAGGGCTATGAAAATAAGGGTGACCGGTTCCATAACTGTACAGGTTGTAGAGTGACCTCGCAGGGTTTCATGGCTAAAATGACGAGATGAACATCCGCTGACATTGGTGTACCCGGCTTTATAAGATAAAAGTGGAAACAAGGTCAAGCGTAAGCTCATTTATTGATGTGAATGCTTGCCGGCCGAATCAGCCGTATTCTTCCCCCCTCTCCGCTCCCGCCATCACCGTTCCTTGTGAAAATAGACATGAATTGTTTGCCGTAAGAAGATATTTTGCGTATGCTGTGGCAGAATAATCAAACGGCGGCGGCTTGCCGCAGCTGTCCGTGTCGCCTCCTCTGTGCAAAGGCAACGAGATCTCGGCAAAAACAAACCGGAGTGCCTGCATGAAGCAAAAACCTTCTGCCATCAACATCATATGGCTTTCCATGGTGCTCATCGCCACCGTGACCGCAGCCTATACCGGCAGGATGGATGAAGTCACCAAGGCCTCTTTTGAATCGGCAAAGGGGGCGGTCACCCTGGCCATCGGTCTCATCGGCCCCATGGCCCTCTGGCTCGGCATCATGAAGGTGGCCGAGGCCGGCGGTCTGCTGCGCATTGTCGCCCGCTGGGTGCGCCCCGTCATGGTACGGCTCTTCCCGGATGTGCCCCCTGATCATCCGGCCATGAGCGCCATGATCATGAATATGGCGGCCAATGCCCTGGGGCTGGGCAATGCGGCCACGCCCATGGGCATCAAGGCCATGCAGGAGCTGGACAAGCTCGCGGTGGAAAAGGGCACGGCCACCAATGCCATGTGTCTGTTTCTTGCCATCAACACCTCAAGCGTCACCCTGCTTCCCCTGGGGGTGATCACGGTGCGGGCCGCGGCCAATGCCACCAGTCCGGCTGCCGTGCTGATCCCGTCGCTGGTCGCCACCTGCTGCTCAACCTTTGTGGCCATTTTCATGGCCAAAATGCTGTCCGCCAGGCAAGAGGTGCTGCAGACCGCACCCTATGAAAAAGCGGACAACAGTGAGGAGCAGAGCGGGGAGGAGGGGGCTGATCTGCTGCCCCCGGGCAGAAGCGGCAGGATCTTCATCTGGCTGCTTATCCTTGCCTTTGCCGGCGGCATGGTCTACCAGTGGCAGAATGCCCCGGCGGTTTCCATGAACGCAGCCGACACCTTAAACACCATCTCAAGCTGGCTCATTCCCGTGCTCATCTCCGTCTTGCTTATTTTCGGCTACCTGCGGGGGGTAAAGATTTACGAAACCCTCACCGACGGGGCTAAAGAGGGGTTTTCCACCGCCGTGCGCATCATTCCCTTCATGGTGGCGATTTTTGTCGCCATCGGCATGTTCCGGGCCAGCGGCGCCATGGATATCATGATAAAACTCCTGTCACCGCTTACCGAGGCGGTGGGCATGCCGGCCGAGGCCCTGGCCATGGCGCTGATGCGGCCCCTGTCCGGCAGCGGCGCCTTCGGCATCATGAGCGAGATCGTCAACAAGGACCCGGACAGCTTCCTCTCCCTGCTGGTCTCCACCATGCAGGGCTCCACGGAAACCACCTTTTACGTGCTGGCCGTTTATTTCGGCAGCGTGGGCATCAGAAGAACCCGCCACGCCCTGCCCGCCGCCCTGTGTGCCGATGCGGCAGGCATTATCGCTTCGGTGGCCATCTGCCATCTGTGGGTGGGGTGATGTTCTGCCAAATCCTGCAGCCTGCCTGCCGACAGCTTGCGGAAGTCTGGAGATTGCATTTTTATGTAAGCTGTAATTCCCGATTTTTCCCCTGTTCTTTATTGTTACCATGCATTTTCTTTGCCGTCCCCCTGACAACTTTCTTGCCATTTGGCGCGGGTTCATGCTAGAGTTTTCGCTACCGGCAGCGGATAACAGGAGTTGCATTTGAACCTCAGCAATCGGCTTAAAGGCATAACATGAAATGTATTGGAAAGGCGTTTGTGTCCGGTATCGTATTCAGCCAGGTTCTCTTATTTGCCGGACCAAAGGTTTTTGCCGCGCAGTTCCAGCATGGTGCGCAACGGGTCAGGGGCGCCTGGCAGTGCGTGAGTATCCATGGGCGGCAGGTCAAGCTGGTCATTGACAAAGAGTATTTTGATATGAACGGCGAACGGACTGCCTACAGCATGGTGGTCGGCGCGATCCGGGTGGAGGGGGCATACGGTCCGGTGAACTATTATTATAATTTTCGCGGGGATTCCCTGCTGATCGCCTTTCCGGACGGTGACAGGATTATCTGTGAGAGAGCGCAGCAGGAAGCGCAGAATCATAGCGAACAGGCAGGAGACCTTTCGGTGCAGCCATTGCCTGATGATGAAACAAAATCAGATGATACCCATCCAGGATCTGCTCAATAGAATCATCTGGGATAAAGATTTTGGCCGGGGAAATTTTGACATCGGCTATTACGACCGCATTGAAGATACAATCATCAGTGTCCCTTTCTCCATGATGGAATTGATCCCCGGCGACCATTTTTCTTTTCTGCTTTATGACCCTGACGGGGAAATCTGTTCGATCCCCTTTCACCGGGTACGCCAGGTCTTCAAGGACGGGCAGCTGATCTGGCACAGAGGCGACTGAATGCCCCTAAGCGGTTGACAAGATTCCCCGTTTTCCTTACCCTTCCTTATGCCTTATGCCTTCAATAGTATCCTCATCCTATGTCTGATTCCCGCTCAAATATTGTTCTGATCGGCATGCCCGGCGCGGGCAAGTCTTCCGTCGGCCGCCTCCTGGCCCAGCGCGCCTCAATGCACTTCATTGATACCGACGCCCTTATTCGGACTGCTGTCCATGGCCGCTCCCTGCAGGATATCGTCGACCGGGAAGGTTATCTCGCCCTGCGCCGGATCGAGGAGAAGGTTCTGCTCGACCTCCACTGCACAAACTACGTCATCGCCACAGGCGGCAGCGCGGTTTACAGCCAAACCGCCATGGCCCAGCTCCAGTACCACGGCGTGATCGTTCTGCTGGAGGTTGACCTGCCCACCCTGCGATCAAGAATTCATAATTTCGACACCAGAGGCCTTGTCAAACGGCCGGAGCAGACCCTGGAGGACCTGTTTGCCGAACGCTCCGCTCTGTATCTGCAGTATGCCGAGATCAGCATCGACTGCCGTCATCGAAGCCCGCAGGAGGTCTGTGCCGCAGTCATGGCAGGGTTGCGGGCTGCAAACTTATCCGGGCATTAGCTGTCTCGGTTTGCCCGTCGGGGCAAGCGCTCCCTGGCTCCGCGGCAGCTCATATCTACAGGGTATCTTTTATTCAAGGACGAATGAGTTTTGGGATTTGCCACAGCACATAAGAGGGGACAATCATGAAAGAGACCATACTTATCACCGGCGCCAACCGGGGAATCGGCCTGGAGCTTGCCCTGGAGTTTGCCCGAAACGGCTGGGAAGTTATCGACTGTTGCCGACGTCCGGCTGAGGCCGCGGACCCGCAGGCCATCGAGGCCGGCTCCCGGGGCGGCCAGCCGCAGTCTGCATCGCATCCTGGGTATCTTTATCCTCTGTCTCTAACCGGTCCAGGTCTTAGTCGGCCTCGGCGTTCTGCTGTAGGGTGCGGAGGATCGCCGGCAAGGCCTGGTCGGCATGGCAGACAGTCATGAGCTGGAAAACACTCTTTACTTCAGGGCAGAGTATGTCCGCGGCTGAAGCGCGGATCTTCATGCAAAAAAAATCGGCAGCGGAATATCAGCTGCTGGATGTCAGGCAACGGAGTGAATTTGAACAAAAACACCTGCCCGACGCCATTCACATCCCGCTTTTAGATCTGCTTTCGCGCAGTTCGGAGCTGAATTCGCGTATTCCGACCCTGGTCTATTGCCATTGCGGGATGCGCAGCAGGGCCGCCTGCCAGGTCCTGAAAGGTCAAGGGTTTCCCGAGGTGATCAATATCAAGGGCGGCATCAGGGCCTGGAACGGCTTTTTGGTTTCCGGTCACGAGACCAGGGGCATGGAGTTTTTCGTCTCCGATGAGTTTGAGAATGTCTTTCAAATGGCCTATATGATGGAGGCGGGGTTGCAGCAGTTTTATCTGGCCATGGTGGACGTTGTTGCCCAGCCGGAGCAAAAGGCGCTGCTCAAACTCATGGCGGACTTTGAGGACGGCCATATGGCAAAGCTCCTGCGTCAGTATCGGGTGGAGATGGCGTCTGGTGCGGAAGGGAGGAATTTTTCTCTCATGGAAGGCGGCTTTGACAAGGATAAAACCCTGCAGGCATACAGCAATGATATCGAAAACATTGAAGATATCATCTATCTGGGCATGATGCTGGAAACCCAGGCCTATGATCTTTACAGCCGTCTGTCCCGGAAAAATCAAGCACCCAAGCTGCAGCAATTCTACCAGGACATGGCTGACGAGGAAAAAATCCATCTCGGCCAGCTGAGCCGCGCCCTGGATAAGGTCCTTGCCGGCCAGAACATCGCACTGCCGCAGGGTTGACAGGAAAATCGGCAGCGGTTGTCCGGCCCGGGCGGACCCCTGTGCCGGGATTTTAGGTCTGGTTAGATGCCGATGGCGAACATGGCATCCAGGTCATGTCGGGAAAAGGCCTTGAAGGCGAGCATGGTTTCCGTCTTGCGGATGGTGTCGATCTTGAGCAGGTGGTTGGTCACCAGATCAGACAGATCCTCGTTAGTGCGGACCCGGGCAATGGCCACCAGATCGTAGTTGCCGCTCACCGAATAGACCTCGGAAATGCCGTCTGTCTCAGCCAGCTTTTCCGCTGTTTCATTTATTTTTGATCGCTCAACATTCATCAGAATAATGGAAGTCACCATGGCATTCTCCTCTGGTTTCCGGATAAGGTCTTGAAAATCGGCGGTCTGCGCGGCATCATATAAAAACGTGATGTTTACTGAAATGAGATGCCGTGCAGCATATTTTACTTTTTTACCTGGTAAAGAGTCCAGCCGTTTCCCTGCAGATTATTTCATCTTTTTTACCACCTGTGGCATTTTTTTTGTAGAATTCTTTTCAGCGGCATGTGTAAATTTGACTGTCTCGTAATAAACTCGACAGCGGTACAGTGCATGATAAGTCCTGATTTATCGTCACGGAAATTCGGTACAGGAAATTATTACCCTCAAATAAATACGGAGCCATCAAATTTCAGTAGGCTGATTTCATCAGACACCAGACCGTTGTACAAACTTGGCGGCAAGATTGATGTCATAGGAAATCATTTAGGTGGCAATTTTTCTTTCCCGGCGCAGGTTTGTCTATGGAATGGTTGAATGCATCACTTCCCTTTATAAAGGTGCTCGGCGCCTTTGGTCTCATTCTGTTGGGCATCCGTCTCAGGATCGGCCTCGGCCTGTCCATCCTGGCCGGCGGAGTGGCCATGGGTTTTCTTTTCTATCTCGGCCCCATGCCCCTGCTGCGGGTATCGGCAGTCGCGCTGACCAGAGAGAAGTTTCTCTTTCTGGCTGCCATTGTCGGGCTGATTCTCATCCTTTCCGATGCCCTGGAGCGCTCCGGCCAGTCTCGCCGCCTGATGGACGCCTTGTCCGGCTATCTGACCAGCCCCCGGCTGCGGCTTGTCTTTTTCCCGGCCCTCATCGGGCTGCTGCCCATGCCCGGCGGCGCGGTATTTTCCGCCCCCATGGTCAAGGCCGTGTCCGCAGAGATGTCGCTGAAAAACGAAGAGCGTGTGGTGATCAATTACTGGTTCCGCCATGTGTGGGAGCTGGCCTGGCCGCTCTATCCGGGCATCATTCTCACCGTGGCCCTGGCCGACATTCCCATTGTCACCTTGATTTCCCGCACTTGGCCCGGGGTGATTGCCATGTTTACCTTAGGCTGGATATTTTTCCTGCGGCCCGGCGTGCTGAAGAGCGCCGATCTGGTGGTGGTCCCTTCGGTTGCGCCCCGCAGTATCCGGGTTGCCCTCAAGGAGGGGGTGCCGCTCTTGGTGGCCATTGTCGGGGCCGTTGGCCTTGAAGGCAGCCTTTCCGAATGGGCGCCCGCCGTGCCCTTTGAGTGGGGGGTGATTGCGGCACTCTTTGTGGCCGTGGTCTGCGTCATGGTCCAGAACCGGCTGGGCGCGGCCTTTCTCTTTGATGTGCTGACCAAGAAAAGCCTGCGCACCATGCTCTTTGTCATTGCCGCCATCTTTATCTTCAAGGATATCATGCAGGCAGCCGGCGTGGTGGATGCCATGGCCCTGTCCGCCGGGGACGGCATCGCCCTTTTCGCCGCCTCGGTCTTTCTTCCGTTTTTGGTGGGCATGGTGTCAGGCATCAATGTGGCCTTTGTCGGCGCTACTTTTCCTCTGCTGCTGGGTCTGCTCGATGCCCTGAACCTGCGGGAGTTGATGATCCCTTATCTGGTGTTGGCCTCCTTTGCCGGCTTCACCGGGGTGATGATTTCCCCCATCCACATCTGCTTTATACTCACCTGTGAGTTCTTCGGGGCCGACCTGGCCCGCGCCTGGCGCCGGCTGGTGGCGCCTTGCTTCTGTTTCGCTCTCACCGGCTGCCTGCTGTTCTGGATTCTGCTGTAAGGTGTATTGCATAAGTGGACAGGTGATCACCGGTTCTCATTTTTCTTGTGTTATTCCATATCTCAGCTCCGTGTAGCACGAAATAAATATCTGCGATCCAGCCACAAAGTTAACTATCCCGAGGCCAGAATTTTCTGCGGATTACTGTTTCAAAAAACAATATCAACTATTGACAGATAATGTATTGTTTGTTAAAAAAAGACACAATGTGGTACCATGAGGTTAGTGTTAGGTGTTATCGTCTTGATGTCGCAATGCAGATGCATTCGCGAGTATTTACATCATTTGCAGGTAAGTTATGAACAAGGCGCTCTGCCTCGCGGGTCGAGCCGATTGCCATAACCGTTTTTTGTTACGAGCTTTGCTTGGGTGTTACCTCAACCGGAATCAGTTTTGGGCAGTACCGGGAAAGGTTTTTTGCATCATGCCGATGCGTGTTCTGCGCGGTGTGCCTAATAGAGCTCTTCCTGTCGGAGGTTCAGCCAAGTCTTTCGTGTTTCTAGCGACTGAGCACGGTTGAATCTGCCAGTTATAATGATACAGGAAGAAACTGTAACCTGAAAACTAAGGAGAGAAAATTGATGAAAGCAGATGAGAAAATGGGAAGCAGCGGCGTCTCACGACGCCAGATGATGATTGGTACCAGCGCCCTGGCGGCAGGTGCGACCATGGCCCACTTTGGTGGCCTGTTGAAATCCGCTGAGGCAAAGGGAGGTCCGACCGAAAAATGGCCATGGCCCTATGAAAAGCTCGATCCTGCCAAGACCGCAGAGATTGCTTACGAAGAATGGTACCGGGTTTTCTGCGGTGCCGCAGTAATCAACAGCGTTTTCAGCCAATTACGGGAAAAGGTCGGTGAACCTTATACATCTTTCCCCGTGGATTCCTTTGTCTTTCTTGAAGGCGGCATGGTGGGCTGGGGCATGACATGCGGCTCCAATACCGGCGCTGCCATCGTTGCCAATCTTATCATCGGGCCGAGAACCGCCGGTGCCCCAGAAGGCCATCATATCAGCGAGGATATGTTCGAGTGGTATTCCGATGCTTCCATGCCGATTTTTGTCCCGAAAAATCCCAAGATCACCACCGAACTTGTCAAGACCACAGCCGAATCCCCCCTGTGTCACGTTTCAGTCGGGAAATGGATGAAGGCGTCGGGTTATCCCATCGGCAGCCCGGAGCGGAAAGACAGGTGCGCACGGGTTGCGGCCAGTAACGCCTTCCATCTTGTTGAACTGCTCAACAGCTGGAAAGACGGCAAGTACGAACCTTCAAGCACGCATACGCCGGTCAAGGATTACGGCATCACCGCCCAGATGAACTGCATGGAATGCCACGGCGATGATGTTCCCTCGGCACCCATGGCCAAGAAATAAAAATGAGGCTTCCAAATTCCGGAGTAAGACGTTCGGAGTTCAGGCTTCCTCTCTAGCCTGATAAGGTTAGCCGCATCGACGTAGCGCCGCCCCGGCACATATTTGCCGGGGCGGCGTAATTTGCAATCCTCTCTGTCACCCCAATAAATCCCCCTTCCCTTGGCGGGTGATGATTTCCCCAATCCCAATCTGTTTTATTGTGAACTGTAAATATTTCGAGACTGCTCCGACCCGCGTCTGGCGCAGATTGATTGTGTACTGTTTTCTTTAACGCGGAAAGGCATTGAACCCTGTGATCAATTACAAAAAACCTTCGACGACAATATGCTATATGGTTTTCAAGCACAAGTGACGAGTTAACAGAAATTCATAAAGTGGACCCCATAGAAGCAGGGAAAGCCTGCTGCATGGCAAAGGGGAACAGTTTGAGTAGTTTGTTAAGCAAATTATCTGACCGTAGTGAGGTGAAGACCTTTGATAATCAGCAAAATGCTAAATAAACTGGCCACATGGTCTTCGGCGGACAAGGCACGTAAGTTTGACCGTCTTCTGAGGACAATTGCTAACCGGTCATGGTTGCAAGATGCCGCCCGAGTAACCTTAGCGTCGAGTGGCGCAAAGACACCGGGTGTCGACGGTATACACAAGCAGGCACTGGAGCAAGATCTTCAGCACCAACTGGACATGATACTGTATCAAAGACCAATGCCCCATTGTCTTTCTTGAGAATCGGCAATGGTTGCCGGCGGTGGCCTATTGTCGGTATGCTGATGACTTCGTCATTGTCGTTAAGGGAAACAAGGCACATGCTGAGGCCAGCCACCAGGAATCCGCCGCTGCTTTTGGGGTCTCCGACGAGCTATCCGGAAAGCCCATTCTCGACCCCAAAATCAACAGCTCCCCTCGGTGCCAGGAGCCAGAAAAACAGGTAAGGGAGTATAGCTTATTCTGTCAGTTTTTTTGTCCTTGACATGGGGTCCACTTCATTATTTATATGATATAATGTGGGTATGCACATGACTCCACCCATTGCTATTTCTCATATTTTTTGTATCCCCGCAAGTCGGAAGCTGCCATCAAACCGTAAACTTGACTGGCAGCAGAGTTTACAACAGGGATGCTTCTTATCCTGATATAAAGTTAACACGCTGGTACGCGGCATTTTTTTATTCGTGATGGGTATTTGATTCTGACGCCATAAACGTGGTTAGGCTAAAGCATTAGACAGGCAAACATCCGTGACACTCTTTAGGTGAGTTTGTTCTTTACTGGAGTCAAGTGCATACCCACATAAAATAAAAGAAAAATGCGGTTAACCCAATGTGTAGAGTTCGACAGTCAAACCTGCGGTTTGCCGCGTCTCACCCAAAACGGTAGAGCTAAAAAAGGATAAGAGGTTTTATGGATTCGATTAACAAACAGTAACTTGAACAGAGAGTGAAACATGTTAATCATACGGAAAGAACAGCGAGAGGCGCTTCTATGCAATCTAAGAGCACGGCATATTAAAGAAGGTTGTTGCAAAGACCATCGTAACTGTTTGTAATTAGGCCAAAAACCGTAAAACAGGTTTTTCGAACAAAGCGGCGGGAACTATTGCGGGGTCAGAGTAAAATTAACCCCGGACACCTTACCAGCGACCAAACGAAGGTAGTAATAATGAACATTCAAAATATTCGCACGGCGCAATCGTGCGCAACAGAAACGCTTCAAGCCGTGCAGGAATTTCATGCCGCCGTGTCACAACCCAACATTGAGCTGGTGATTTTCTTTTGCTCCAGCGAATACGACCTCGATGTGCTGGCTGCGGAAATGAATCGTCTGTTTGCCGGAGTTCAAGTGGTTGGGTGTACCACGGCGGGAGAAATCGGGCCATCCGGTTATCTTAAGCACAGCCTGTCCGGGGCGGGTTTTCCGGCGGGCAGTTGCGTGGCGGTCAGCGGGCTGTTGGATCATCTGGGCCAGTTCGATATTGTCCGGGGGTATGACTTTGCCCAATCGCTGTTACAGCAGTTTGAAAGCAAAGCCCCGCAAGCAAGCCCTGAAAACAGCTTCGTCTTTATGATGATCGACGGTTTGTCTATTCGTGAAGAGCCGGTAGCTCACGCGTTGCAGTACGGGTTAGGAAAGATACCGATGTTCGGCGGCTCGGCTGGGGACGATCTGAAATTTGAAAAGACCAGTGTTTATTGCGATGGACGCTTCCATTCCGATAGTGCCGCGCTGATCCTGATTAACACTTCGTTGCCTTTCAAAATATTCAAGACACAGCATTTTGTTCCTACCGATACACGGCTGGTGGTCACTGGGGCCGATCCCGCCAAACGCATTGTCACGGAGATCAATGGGTTGCCCGCCGCCGAGGAATACGCCCGGCTGGTGGGTGTCGAAGTGAATGATCTCAACCACATGCTTTTCGCCGCGTTGCCCGTCGTGGTGATGATAGATGGCACGGACTATGTGCGCTCGATCCAGAAGGCTAACGCCGACGGCAGCCTGACTTTCTTTTGCGCGATCGAGGAGGGGCTGGTGCTGCGGATGGCGCATGGCATGGACTTGGTGAACAACCTTGAGCGGACTTTTGACATGGTTCGGGTGGAAATCGGGGAGCCGTTACTCGTGCTCGGCTGCGACTGCATTTTGCGCAATCTTGAAATTTCGCAGAACGGTTTTAAAGATCGCGTCGAAGAGATTTTCCGGGACAACAACACCATCGGTTTCAGCAGCTACGGCGAACAATTCCACGGCATACACATCAACCAGACGCTTACCGGAATCGCCATCGGCGCTGCCCCGGAACCCATTTATCCCCAACTTGGTCAGGAGGCGCGCCGTGCCTGACCGAACCGAACAGGCGGAAATCGCGCGTCTGAATAAAATCATCCAGTCGCTGATGAATCGCGCCGAGCGCAACGCGAGCGTCCAGGGTTCGGACTTCAACTTGTTTCAGACCGGGATCACACTCGAAGATCAGGTGCGCCGTCGCACCGAAGAGCTAGACGCTGCAATGCGGGTAAACGAGAAAATTACCCGCGACTTGCGGGAAAGCGAAAAGCAAATTCGCAACTTCGCCTTCTATGACACCCTGACACAACTTGCCAATCGTCGCCTGCTGACCGACCGCTTGGGGCAGGCGATGGCCACCAGCAAACGCAGCGGCCGTTACGGCGCGGTGTTGTTCCTTGATCTGGACAACTTCAAGCCGCTCAACGATACGCACGGCCATGAAGTGGGTGATTTGCTTCTGATCGAAGTGGCGCATCGCCTCACCCATTGCCTGCGCGAAACGGATACTGTCGCGCGCTTCGGCGGCGATGAGTTCGTGGTGATACTTTGCGAGCTTGATACAGATAAACAGCGATCCGTTGCAAAGGCCGATATCGTCGCTAAAAAAATTCGCACTACGCTGGCCGAGCCTTATTGGCTGTCGCGCAAGCGAGAAGATGGCGGAGAAAACAAGGTGGAACATCACTGCACATCGAGCATCGGCGCGGTACTGTTCATCAGTCACGAAGCCAGCCAGGAAGACGTGCTCAAGTGGGCGGATATGGCGATGTATCAAGCCAAGGAAAGCGGGCGCAACCGGGTCAATTTCTTTGCGCCTTGAACGCCCCGGCTCGCGCCTTGTGTAACAAAAAACGTGGCAAAAACGGGGTCACCCATTCAAAGACCCCTTCGGTGTGCAGGACAGGCTGATTAACGTGCAACTGAACAGCAACTAAGATTAAAAAAAATTTGGGTATGCACATGACTCCACCCATTGCTATTTCTCATATTTTTTGTATCCCCGCAGTCGGAAGCTGCCATCAAACCGTAAACTTGACTGGCAGTAGAGTTTACAACAGGGATGCTTCTGATCCAGATATAAAGTTAACACGCTGGTATCGCGGCATTTTTTTATTCGCGATGGGTATTTTATTCTGACACCATAAACGTGGTTAGGCCAAAGTATTAGACAGGTAAACATCCGTGAAACTCATTAGGTGAGTTTGTTCTTTACTGGGGTCAAGTACATACCCACATAAAAAAATAAGGAAGTAAACCGGCCCCGACCTGCTGCCAATCCGGCAGGACGGGGCTTTTTTTTGTGCAGCAATGGTGGAGATTAAATCATTCCGCCGCAAGTAATTTTATGTGAAATAGCAGTTTTGAGTCACCGCTCAATGAGCTCATCATTTATTGGTGTACTTCCGGCAAGCCTGTGTGACTTAGCTGACGCGGTGCATTATAGTCGGTTATTCATTCATTATATATGGAGGATAACCGATGGAACAGCACATACCCTCAACGCCCCCCACCTTGGAGGAAGTCCAGCGGCAATT
>JAHILF010000033.1 GCA_018897105.1 Pseudomonadota bacterium | reverse complement strand
TGCTGAACGTAAATCTCGCTGTAATCCACGCGGAGTAAAACGTAAAATGAGCAACTATCCTCTTCGCCCACGAGGAAGGATGAAAACCCAGATCATGATAATTGAAATAACGATTCATAAATATTAAGTGAACAGTATTGGTCTTAGCTCAAGGCATTCATGAAAGTAAAATCCGCGAAAGGAGCTGCCGGAGTAGACGGCCGGTCCATCAAGGATTTTGGTTCAGTCCTGGCCACCAATATCGAGCAACTCTTGGCGGAACTGCGGGAAAAGAGCTACCAGCCCCAGCCGGTTTTGCGGGTGGAAATACTCAAGCCGACAGGTGGCATCAGGTTGCTCGGTATCCCGGCGGTCAGCGACCGGGTAGTACAGCAGGCCTCATTTTTTTGCCGTCTTTGATATTTTCGAGGAGCCTCCATGCCTTAAAAAACCTCATGGTCTGGGGCACAGCCCCAGGTGAAAAGAAATGTTCAGCTGTCATTTTTTATTATCCCTCAAACAACGTGGCGAATCCTCCATCAATTAGTGTGCGCGGTCTCACTTGGAAGGGTTTTCAGTCGAGCATTAATTAGTCAATGAATCTTTGGAGATCCCATGTTTTTTAAGAAGTTTGCCAAGCGACCGTCGTTCCTTGCCAGCTCGTTTTGCGGCTTGGGTGACATTGCCATTCGACTCTTTCATCAGCCAATTCAAATATCTTTTTTCAAATTGATCGAGAATCTTTGATTTTTCATCGTGGAAAGTACGTGCAAAGAGGAAATTTTGCCTGCGGTCAAACATATTTACCCGGCGATCTTTTTGATTCGAAGCCCCATTTCCCATCTTGATAAAAGGGCCGTTGGAGAGTAATAATTCGCGGTGGACCATGTTCTCGAGTTCCCTGACATTGCCAGGCCAATGATAACTTTTCATCCATTGAATTGTATCGGGGGTAAGGAATTTTTCCGGTAGTCCATACTGTAATCTGTATCTCTCTAAAAAATGTTCCGCCAGCATCTGGATATCGCTTTTGCGATGGGACAAGCATGGCATTTTTATTGACATTATGTTCAAACGGAACAATAAATCCTGGCGAAATGTACCTTTATCCACCATGTCCACTAACGTAGCGTTGCTTGCCGCAATTATCCTGACATTAGATTGCCTTGTTTGGCTGCTGCCAAGAGGTCTGTACTGCTGATCCTGTAAAAAACGTAACAATACTATCTGACCTTTGGGAGAAAACACTTCTACCTCATCAAGAAATAAGGTGCCTCCCTCTGCTTGACTGAGGAGTCCTTTCCGTCCGGTCTTGGCATCTGTAAATGCGCCTTTCTCGTGGCCGAACAACTCGGCCTCTATCAAGCTATCAGGTATTGCTCCACAATTCACTGGTATAAAAGGGTAGTCGCGGCGTTCACTAAGGTAATGAATGGCTCGGGCCGCGACTTCTTTGCCGGTACCAGTTTCCCCTTCAATTAATACCGGCACATCATAACCGGCGATTTTTTTAATTTGCATGAGAACATCCAGGAAAGGAGGGGAGTTACCAACCATATTTAAAACAATAAATTCATCAAGGATTTCATCTGCGATTGACTGTTCGGAAATGTGTTGGAGTGCATAATGTAATCGTCTCAGACGAAACAAAAATTCATTTTCCATGCAGGGCCAGCATAAAAAATCGTCACAATAATCAAGGAGTTCAAGGTCCAATTCATTCTCAGGAGATTGAATAACACACAATGACGGCATCATTTTCACACGTTCGAAAGCAGGCCTCATCATTTCCCACATTTCTTTTCTGTGACTTAAAAGGAAAATAAGTATTCTATTGGTGTCTGTATTGGGAAAATCTTCGTATCCAAAAATGTCGATATTCTTAAAGCCGAGCCGGACCAATACTTCATTAAGAGTTACTTGCAGAGAGTGAGTATCAAATGATATCAGCGCAATTGGCGCTTTTTTCAAGTACACTTTCACCTCCTACTAAAAAATCTTGATTCGTATCAATCGGCTTAATTTGACCGTAAATTGTGGGAGTGGATGGCATACATGATATGCCAAAGGCACGATTTCTTTATCTTGCCCTGCTAACAATTTAAATAAAAAAAAGCTGCGCGACTCTCGTAAATCAGGCAATCCGGCTATCTAAAAAAGATCCGCGGCTTTCAGCCCTCACCTTGGAATGAGTTTGGTTTTATTTGTAGTTGATCCTAACAATTTGGTATAACAAAATTTCATGCGTGTAAATGTGGCAAATTGTCACGCCTATTTTAGGTTGTAAACAGAATACAAATGGTTCGTACTGGCAACCATTGGCCTGGGCCGCATCCAATATTTGATATGTCGCTGAGAATAGACTATTTGGAGAGATGACATATAATTTCAATCAAGCTGAATCTGAACTGTGAGGTTATGGAAAGATAGGGTAAAATGAAGGAGTGGCCCAGTTCCATGCTGCAACATGACCGTGCTCACTGGCTCATTGGCAGTCATTGGCCCCTGCATCGGCCTGACCCTGAGCAGCATTTTTGCCTTTGCTGCAGGGAACTGGTGTCGAGATGCCATTATCGAGGCTTTTTGCATGCCATCGTTTCGTCCGGGCGACGTTTTCCCGTTGCAAAGACCATTTTTTACATCATCAGGGTCATATCAAGGCGGGGAATCCAGTTCCCGAATTAAATCTTCATGGCTGCTGCCCGCTTCCTCTCTGCCTGCTCGGAGCGCCATGGCGAGGGCACTTGGGATGTGGAGAGCACAGCCGCGGTTCGCCATCTCCAGATAGCGGTGCTGATAATCGGGCTCGATCCGCAGGGACCAGTTGTTGCCGTCGACCGTACCCGGAATGTTGTATGCCTCCTCAATGCCGAGTAAATCGGTGAAGAAGACCATGATGTTTTTTCCCGGCCCGACAAAAAGATCGGCGAATTTTGCCTGGGCGAGCGACCCGGCATCGGCCGCGGTCCTCTCTATCCATCGGGTCCGTTGCCGGTCGGGAATGCGCAGACGTTCGGCCAGATAGGCGGCCTGCCTGCCGGCAGAGCCGGAACGAATCCATTTTGCCGCCGTCTGCCAGATCGAAGGGGTATCATGGTTGCCCAGCATCAGCCAGTCCTCCGGGCAGGCGTTTTCACCCCGATACACATCCTGCGGGTTATCAAGGTCCGCCTTCTCGGTAACCCGGAAACGCCCGAGTCCGTATCGCTCCATAACTTTGCGAATAGGGTAGGGCTGGGTACTGAGAATTTCACAGGCAATCTCACAGGCACCGCGACAGTTGGTCCTGGCGGACTCCATCACCTCCTCAAACAGGGTGGCATACCGGTCGATCTGCTCGGATTCCAGATGCTGTACCCAGCCGTCGTCGTATCGTTTGGCTCCGGGGTTAAGCTGCTCAGGCCGGGGAATGGCGAAAGGAGTCAGGTCCGGATGATCTTTCAGGTCCGGGGAGGCGAAGAGGCGGGCGCCCGTTTGTACGGCCTGAATAGGGTCCCGTTGACCGGCGCGGTAAACCCACGGACAGATAAGACCGTGGGGGTGATCAATCCGCAGGGCGTCGAATTCTCCAAATAGTTTGTCGATCCTGGATCGGAAAAATCGAATCGCCGGTCCCGGCCGGAGTTTGCCATGTCGGTCAGACAGGTAGTATTGCCGCGGATCGAGGAGCGGATAGTTCCACGCCTGGCCGGAGGGGTTGGTGCGGCTCGGCGGTGCGCCCATGACATAATTATGAAGCAAAAAGGACTGGGCATACCAGGCATCGCGGCCGGACATGCCGATCTGGCAGTCGCCGAACAATGTGAGGCCGAGCAATCGGCACTTTTGTCTGAACTCCCGATGCAGTTCTGCAAGCAGGAACTGGATAAAACAATACTCCTCAATTTCTGTTTGATGAAGTTTGCGGAGGTTGGTCATTCTTTTTCGGGCCGCCTGCTCGAGTCCTGACTGGGGCGCAAAGAGGCTCTTGTCAAGCCGTGCCTGCTCGTCATCTCCCCAGTGTCGCCAGTTCCGGCCATCATAACGGCGCCGGAGTATTTCATAGAAAGCGTCCCGTTCCAGCCAGTCGGCATTGCGTTGCCGGAAGGCGGCAAATAAATCCTGCCGAGGGGCAGCGAAATCAGTGTGCCGACCCTGCGTCTCTGCCATGATGAATTCGATGGACTTGGCCGCGAAGGCTCCATGGACGCGACTTGCAGGCAGAGGCCGCTGATCTTTCAGACTGGCCAACTTGTCGGCAGCGAGAAGATTCCAGGGTGACTCGCTTAGTCGCAGAGGTGCCAGGGAAAGGGGATTTCTCGAAAACAGGGTGCCGTCGTAGGGTGAGGGGTTGGCCGGGGTGGTAATGCCCTGTGGCCCGAGCTGAATGCCGTTAAACCCGATCCCCCGGGCAAAAGCCAGAAATTCTGCCGCTCCTTTAGAGTAGGGAGAGCCGCGGCCGATGTCCTCTTCCGGCAGGCTGGGAAAGGCAGCATCGTGCATGCCGAGCAGAAAATTACCGATGCCGAGGATGCGCAGGGCATCATCCACCTTTGCTTGAAGTGTGCCTGAATTTATTTGTGCGCCCATGCTGACTATTTGATTACTCCGGTGATCCTTGCCCATCCCTGTCAAAGGAGAACCTGCGTAACCTTAATATGATCATTAATATGATCAAAAGCGTTGCTTCCGATGCGCACCATCTCGGCATCGGAAGTAGGCTCTGCCATATTTTTATCTTTTGCATTGATTCCCCAAGGCTAATGCCCAAGGTTGGCGGACCGTTCACCTCCGCCAACAATTTATCGGCTATCCGCCTGTTTGCGGCTGTACGGCGCGGTATTTTTTTTCAAGCATAGTCCGCACAAACTTAAAATGAAAGAGTTTCCGCTTTATTTCCGATTAGGGCGTATATCCGGAAAGGGTAATCCTGGTTGTTCATATGATATTCTATGATGTCGGCCGCTTCCCACGAAATTTCGGCAATCTCCGATCCATTGCCTGAAAGGAGGTAAGTAGATGGCAAAACCATTTTACATCGATGAAAAAGAATGTATCGGCGACGGCAGTTATGCGGATATATGCCCCGGCTGTTTCAGCTTTGAACGAGGCATGAATGCGCCAGGGTCATCGGTTTTGACTGTGATCAAGAACTGGTGGAGGCGGCCATGGACAATTGCCCGACCAGGTGCATCCACTATGAGGAGGAGGGCGATTAAGGGACGCAGGCAGAACACTTTAATTTTCCATTTAGGGTATCTTTTCCGGTCAGGATTCTGTTAAGCTGGATATACTTGTTTCGATAAATTAACAGGGTGCAAGAGTGAGCGACTACCTGAAGATAAAACCCTTTTTCGTTCCTGCCGATTATTTGCAATGACTCCACGTTGAGGCTGTAGCGGGAAACGACAAACAATAAAAAAGAATGCGACCATGGAAAAAAATGAACAGGGACCGAGAATTTACAATCTCTTTCCGCTTCTCGCAGGTAGCATCAAGGACTGGCAGGCCAGGATTCCGACAATCGGAGCGATGCATTTCAACTGGATTTTTCTGAATCCCTTTCATTACCCCGGGTTTTCCGGCAGCCTCTATGCGGTGAAGGATTATTACCGCCTGCATCCGTTGTTCCAGGGAGACGGCGAAGAGAGCATGGAGGAACTGCTGGGCGGTTTTCTCCATCATGCCGAAGCGACCGGCCTGCGGGTCATGATGGATCTGGTGGTCAACCATACCTCCAAGGACAGCATTTTGGTGGCTGAACACCCAGGCTGGTATGTGCGTGATAGGGATGGCCAGATATGCTCGCCGTTTGCGGTCAATCCCGACGACCCTGAGGACATCACCGTCTGGGGCGATCTGGCTGCCCTCGATTATTCGCCACGGCCTGAGCGCAAGGAAATGATAGAATACTGGCAGGCCCTGCTGCAGTATTACATCAAGCTCGGGTTTCATGGCTTCCGGTGCGATGCGGCCTATCAGATATCCGGCGAGGTCTGGCAGGAGCTGATCAGCGCCGCCCGCGCCGATAAACCTGAGGTGTTATTCTTTGCCGAAACCCTGGGGGCCAAGCTTGAGGAGGTGGAACAGCTGCACTCCTCTGGCTTTGATTATTTTTTTAACAGCGCCAAGTGGTGGGACTTTATGGCTCCATGGCTTCTTGAGCAGTATGACAAATTCCGCCTGGTAGCCCCGTCCATCGCCTTTCCCGAAAGTCACGATACGGAGAGACTGGCTGCCGAGTCAGGAGGGAAGGAGAGCGTTTCCCGCTTCTGGTATCTTTTCTGCGCCTTTTTCTCCTCCGGCGTCATGATGCCTATCGGCTACGAGCTTGGTTACCGCTGTCGACTCAATGTGGTGAATACCCGACCGGCCGATGGGCAGAAGGGGGCCTTCGACATCAGGCAATTCATTGCCGCGGTGAACGAAATGAAAGCAAAGGTGCCGGTGTTGAACGAGGAAGGGCCTCAGGAGTGCTTTACCGGTGAAGATGCGGCCGTGGTCGGATTGCTGCGGCGATCGACCCGGCGGCAGCAGAAAGCCGCTGCTTTGATTAATCCGCATAGGGAAAAAGAGGAATATTTCAACCTTGAACATCTGGCGGCGGTGATGGGTTGCGAACCGCAGGACATTGTCGAGATCACCCCACAAACAGAAGGATCTGTCATAATGACCACCGATCGCCTTCGACTGCCGCCCTGTTCCATACGGGTGTTTCAGGTGGATTGATATCCTCCAAATCACCGTAGCAGTGCAGTCTGCGGACGGGTCGCTGCATCCTCCATTTGTTGTCCTTCCTATAGCTTGTGGCCTTCTTGCCCGTTCGATACATGCTGGCCATCGACTGCCAGGAGAATTTTGCGGCGGATAACGAGGTGGACAGCATATATCTGGCCATTTTTGCCGCTTCACACTATTTGTATCAAAATGACCCGTCAGTCCAAAATAAGCGGGTCATTTTGCTACACTTCGCCCGATTCCCTTCGTACAACCGCTCTTATCAACGTCGAACTGTCTTTTTCCATCTTCATTTAGACCACACCATTTTATTTATGGGACATTTTGCCCCGTTTGTGCAATCATTCATTATCACCAAGAGCTTGATTTGTCTGCTGTTTCAGGTCTGGCATGAAACCTGCTCAAAAAAAACTTAAGGTTTCAATGAGTTAGGTGAGATTTTTTTTGGCTTGCATACGTCACAATCCGCGCGTCATCCCTATTGATTAAAGTTGCTGTCTATGCTCCAGCATAATGAAACAGGCTGGCAGTTTATCTTGTCATGTCAAATTCAATGTCATTAACTTAAGGAATTTTCCTCAATAAATACTTGTAATTTCAATATGTTAGTGTTAAATTCAGCCATATTGTTCCACTTGAGCAACTCTATTTTAAAAAGGAAGGAAACATGGCTCATTTTTTTGAAAAC
>JAHILF010000032.1 GCA_018897105.1 Pseudomonadota bacterium | reverse complement strand
ATATCCGACGGGTATCAAAGTAACCGACGAAGAACTCGAAACTATACGTATCTTGCGTGAAGATTTTCATGGCGAGTGGAATTATTCAATCGTCCCCACTGGAAGCTAAGTGGCCATGTTATTATTTTACAGCTCCTAAGATAAAGTAAAAGAAGTTCAGTTCTTATTTTCCCAACAGTTAGCCCCCTTTTCTCTCTATATCATTTTCTCATGGGAACCTCACAGCTGGCTTAAAAACTACTAAAGACTGACAGGGGGCCTGCCGCAATCAGGCCTATTGCCCCTCTGTACCCCCCATCACCGGTAACAGATCCTGCGGGTGCGGATCACATCCGGATGGGCCGCGATGATGGCGAGCACCTCGTCGGAGATGCAGTCCTCCAGATCAATGATGTTATAGCCGATCGTGCCGTTGCTCTCGTTGAGGTAGCTTGCGATGTTGATGCCGTGGGAACCGATGGTCTGGGAGGCAAAGCCGATCATGCCCGGTATGTCCCGGTTGATCATGATCAGCCGGGTATGCACCGTATCGCCGGGGATGGATTCAACATTGGGAAAGTTGACGCTGTGGCTGACCGAGCCGTGCTCCAGATAGCCCATCAGCTCCCGCACCGCCATGGTGGCGCAGTGCTCTTCGGATTCCTCGGTGCTTGCCCCGAGATGGGGGGTGGTGATCACCCTGGGATGATCGATGAGGGTGGTGGAAGGAAAATCAGTGATATAACAGCCGAGTTTGCCGGCATCAAGGGCGGCTCGCACGTCCTCATCAATGACCACGCCACCCCTGGCATAATTGATCAACATGGCGCCATCCGGCATCCGGGCCAGAAGGTCCCGGTTGACAAAACCCCTAGTCTTGTCGTTATAGGGCATGTGCAGGGAGAGGATATGGGCATGCTCCACCACCTCGGCCAGGGAACGGGCGAGAATAACCCTGGAGGAGAGCATGTGGATATTGCCCAGGGTGGGATTGGGGTCAAAGCCGATGGTGCGCATCTCCCGCCGCGCCCCACCGTTGGCCACCCTGATGCCGATCTGTCCGAGACCCAGCACGCCCATGGTTTTACCGGCCAGCTCAAAACCGCGGAAGGCGGATTTCTTGCCCTCCACCTCCTTGTTAAGCACCTCATCCGTCAACGAGGCGAGCCCCCGGCAAAATTGAATACCGGAATGAATATTACGTGCCCCAATGCCGGCCATGACAAAAACCAGTTCCGCCACCGCATTGGCGTTTGCCCCGGGGGTGTTGAAAACGCAGATGCCGGCCTGGGTGGCCCGGTCAACCGTTATATTATTGACACCTGCCCCGGCCCTGGCCACCGCCAGCAGGGAGGAAAATTTGTCCGTATCTATTTTACTGCTTCGGACAATGATACCCTGGGGATCCTGTTCGTCAGCCGAGACCTGATACCCGTCTCCGAGCAGGACCAAACCGGCCCGATCGATTTTATTAACCAGCTTGATGCGCCACTTTTCCATATCTACCCCCCTTTTAACCTGCTAAGGCGGTTCGCGAACCGCCCCTACTTCTAACTTCTAACTTCTAACTTCTAACTTCTAACTTAAAAACAATAAGGGGAAATGTCTTCGAATTTCAACGAAAAACATTTCCCCTTATCATATCAGGAGACTATTGGGAGTGAGAAAATCTCTTACAGCATCACAGGCAAACCTGGCTCCGACCGTTATCCTTGGCCTGATAGAGCAGTTCATCGGTGTCCTGCAGCCAGTCCTCGATGGTCATGTCCGGCTGCCACTGGCTCAGGCCGATGCTCACTCCGAGTTTCTGACCAGGTGCCGAATAGATGGCCAGATCATCAATGGCCTTGCAGAGCCTCTCGGCCAGCACCTTGGCGGATTTGAGATTGGTTTCCGGCAGGACGAGAAAAAATTCATCGCCGCCCATGCGAACCAGGAGATCACTGCTGCGCACCATGCCTTTGAAGGTGTCCGCCACCTTTATTAACACGCGGTCACCCTCGGCATGACCCAGATTATCGTTTACCTGTTTGAAGTGGTCCAGATCCATGCAGGAAATGGTCAGCGGATGATGATGGCGCTTGCTGTTATCCATCAGTGGCCCGATGCGTTCCTCAAATACGCGTCGGTTGGCAAGCCCGGTCAGGGTATCACGCCGGGCGATGACAAAGAGATCTTCATAATCAAGCGCCCTCTGCAGAGGTTCCCTCAGAACCTCAAGGGCCTGATTAATCAGGGCCACCTCTTCGGCATCAATTACCTTACTTTGCCGCAGGACAAGCACCAGGCCGCTGGAATCCATTGATCCCAGATGCCAGTTCTGCACATAAAAATCCTCATCATACCATCCATGGTCTACGTTTTGCGGCTGGGAATCGAAAAGCTTCTCCGCCAGTTGAAATATCCGCTGACGATCCGGGCCATGGCAGGAACTGTACATATAGCTCCGCTTTCTGTCCGGATTATGATAGGCCACCAGATCATGTTGCATCAAGGGCATGAGCCAGACCGAGAATGCCTCGATCATGCTCGGCAGATCGACCGCGCCGGCAAGACGGGCATGCAGTTCATTAAGCAGAGAAAGGCGTGCCGTTTTCTTTTTGAACTGATCAAGTTCCGCCATGAGGCTGTTCATATCAACATAACGAAAGTCGCGCCCCATATTTTCCGCTTGTGAGAAAGAGACTGATTGACTCATTTAACTGGCTCCTTTTTCGATGGAAAAAATCCTTGGTCAGTCTCAATAGCCATTTCCATGCCACAGCAAATATCTCACAGCCACCCGTGTCATTCTATCGATTAACTATGTGATTTTAAATATATTTTAAATATTATCCACGATACCGCCCACCTCCGCCCGGCAAATTTTGCCTAGCGCCTGCCGACACGATGAAGACAAATAGGCGAAAATGACCGGACAAGCGTCAATTTCCCAACATCACAATCGGCATTTTCTGCCGAACACTTGATATATTTACCGTGAAATAAGCAGGTTACTGAAGCAATTACCTGACAGACGAAAAGAAAGGGAATTCGGGGGAGGAAAAACTGCCGCTCCCGGCAGAGGTCCGGGAGCGGGAAAGGGAAATTAGGAACCTGTCCGTTAATAAGGCATTAATATTTCAGACCGACTTTACCATGGACCAGATCAAGGGTAACGATGGCCTTTTCCCTGGCCTTATCGGCGCCCTTGGCCAGCACTTCGCGCAAGTATCCGGGATCCGCTGTGAGCTTCTCTCTTTTCTCGCGGGCCGGTCGGAAATATTCCCAGAGGAGATCAACCAGTTCGAGTTTCAGGTAGCCATAGGCGGCGCCGCCGTTCACATACAGCTCATGCACCTCTTTCAGCCGGTCTGCCGGGGCAAAGAGTTTGAAGATGTTATACAGATTGCATTTGTCCGGGTCTTTCGGGGCTTCCACCGGCGCTGCATCGGTGACAATGGCCATGACTCTTTTTTTCAAGGCCTTGGCATCCAGAAAAATACCGATGGTATTGCCATAGGATTTAGACATTTTCTGTCCGTCAAGTCCCGGCACCGTTGCCACATTCTCTTCAATGGCCGGTTCAGGCACCACAAAGGTCTCGCCGTAATGGTTATTGAACTTGATGGCAATGTCCCGGGCCACCTCCAGGTGCTGTTTTTGATCCTTGCCCACCGGCACCAGGTCAGCCTGATACAGCAGGATATCCGCTGCCATGAGAACCGGGTAGGAAAAAAGTCCGTGACTTGCGGCGATGCCCTTGGCCACCTTATCCTTATAGGAATGACAGCGCTCCAGCAGACCAATGGGCGTAAGCGTTGACAGGATCCAGGTCAACTCGGTCACCTCCGGCACATCCGACTGCACCCAGAAAATGCACCTGTCCGGGTCAAGTCCCAGGGCGAGAAAATCGGCGGCCGCCTCCAGGGTGTCCGTGGCCAGCGCCTTGCTGTCGCTTACCGAGGTCAAGGCATGCAGATTGACGATAAAGGCATAGAGCTCGCTCCGATCCATATTGTTGATCATGGCGCGCATCATGCCGAAATAATTACCTATGTGAAGTTTTCCAGAGGGCTGGATTCCTGAGAGAATTTTCATAAAATCTGATCATTAATAATTAACATTAAACCTAAGGGCCGCAACAGTGAACTGTTGTTTATACCCATCATAGGCAAGAAGGACAATAAAAAAAAGGGAGCAAACCTGCTCCCTTTTTCATATGATATGTGTATCTGCCCGAACAGAGGTTATTTCACCTCTTCAAAATCGGCGTCAACAACATCATCATCGTCTTTCTTGCCGGCACCGGCTCCTGCACCACCGGCGGCACCGCCGCCCGCAGCTCCTCCACCGGCAGCACCTCCTGCATCACCTCCCGGATGTGCCTTGGAGGCCTGGGAGTACATGATCTCCGCAAGCTTATGGGAGGCCTGGGTCAACTCTTCGGTGGCTGCCTTGATGGCATCCGTATCATTGCCTTCAAGCGCCTTCTTCACTTTTACAATGGCACTCTCCACCTTGCCTTTTGTTTCGGCATCCACCTTGTCGCCAACCTCTTTCAGGGTCTTCTCCGTGGCATAAATCAGAGAATCCGCGTTATTCTTGGCCTCAACCAGGGCCTTGCGTTTCTTATCCTCTTCGGCATGGGACTCCGCGTCACGCTTCATCTTCTCGATTTCCTGTTCGGAAAGACCGCTGGACGCCGTGATCTTGATGGACTGCTCCTTGCCGGTTCCCAGGTCCTTGGCCGAAACGTGCAGAATACCGTTGGCGTCCAGATCAAAGGTAACCTCGACCTGCGGCACACCGCGGGGGGCAGGCGGGATATCCGTCAACTCAAAACGGCCGATGCTCTTGTTATCCTGGGCCATTTCCCTCTCACCCTGCAGAACATGAATCGATACCGCAGGCTGATTATCAGCCGCCGTGGAGAAGATCTGGCTCTTTTTGGTGGGGACCGTGGTATTTTTCTCGATCAGCCTGGTGGTCACCCCGCCCAAAGTTTCAATACCCAGGGAAAGAGGCGTCACATCGAGCAGCAGCACGTCCTTCACATCGCCCTTGAGCACTCCGCCCTGGATGGCGGCGCCAATGGCCACCACCTCATCCGGATTCACACCCTTATGGGGCTCCTTGCCGCCAAAAATCTCCTTGACCTTCTGCTGCACCTTGGGCATCCGGGTCATGCCGCCCACCAGGATGACCTCATCGATGTCGGAAAGAGACAGCCCGGCATCTTTCAGTGCGGTCTTGCACGGACCAATCGTCCGGTCAATCAGATCACCCACCAGGGCTTCCAGCTTGGCGCGGCTCATCTTAATATTGAGATGCTTCGGACCGTTGGCGTCAGCGGTGATAAAGGGCAGATTGATTTCCGTCTCCATGGTGCTGGAAAGCTCCTTTTTGGCCTTTTCCGCCTCCTCCTTCAACCGCTGCAGAGCCATCTTATCAACCCGCAGGTCAATACCCTGGTCTCTCTTGAACTCATCAGCCAGCCAGTTGACAATGCGCATGTCAAAATCTTCACCACCTAAAAAGGTATCGCCATTGGTGGATTTAACCTCAAAAACCCCGTCCCCGATTTCCAGAATGGAGATATCAAAGGTACCGCCGCCAAGGTCATACACGGCAATGGTCTCTTCACCCTTTTTATCAAGGCCGTAAGCCAGGGAAGCGGCTGTGGGCTCATTGATGATCCTCTGCACATTGAGGCCGGCGATGCGTCCGGCATCCTTGGTGGCCTGCCGCTGGCTGTCATTGAAATAGGCAGGGACGGTGATGACCGCATCCGTTACCTCCTCACCCAGATACTCCTCAGCGGTCTGCTTCATTTTACCCAGAACCATGGCGGAAAGTTCCGCCGGGGTGTATTTCTTGCCGTCCACTTCAATAACCGGGCCGCCGTCCTTGCCTTCCACTATCTTAAACGGGCTGATCTCAATGGACTTCTTTACTTCAGCGTCACTGAATTTGCGGCCGATCAACCGCTTCATGGCAAAGATGGTTCTGG
This sequence comes from Pseudomonadota bacterium, assembly GCA_018897105.1. Lineage (GTDB taxonomy): Bacteria > Desulfobacterota > Desulfobulbia > Desulfobulbales > SURF-16 > SURF-16. Next base: position 2,208 of record JAHILF010000032.1, on the reverse strand, counting down.
TTGGATTGGTAACCGCCTGCCGTCTGGCAACCTGGCCAACCAGCCGTTCGCCGCTGTCCGAGAAGGCAACCACTGACGGCGTTGTCCTGTTTCCTTCCGCGTTGGTCAGCACCTTCGGCTCTCCACCTTCCATGACTGCAACGCATGAGTTAGTTGTCCCCAAGTCAATTCCTATAATTTTACCCATGATAAATCTCCAGAAAATCTATTTTTCAACACCGGCAATTGCCTGCTGTTTAGTTCTTTTTCGCCACGACAACCTTTGCCGGACGGATTAACCTGTCTTTATACATATATCCCTTCTCGAATTCCCGCAGGACGCAGTTTGGATCAACCTCACCACTTGCCTCCATGGCCAAAGCCTCATGGATATTCGGATCAAACGGAGCGCCGATGCTTTGCATGGGAACCAGTTCAAATTTTTCCAGGGCGTTCATCAACCCCTTGTAAGTCAGCTCCACCCCGGCCAGCAAATCACTCGCATTGTGTGCTTTACGGCCCTGCTCAATGGCCCGCTCCAGATTATCAATGCACGGCAGCAGCTCTTTAAAAGCCTGCTCTTCCGCATATTTCAAGGCCAGAGCCCGATCACGCTCCATCCGCTTCCTATAATTTTCAAACTCTGCGGCCAACCTTAACAATTTATCTGCTGTTTCAGCCGCTTCCAATCGGGCCTGCTCAAGCTCATCAATTTCAGTAGAATCCGATCCTTCTGCGACCAATTCCGCCGCAACCTCGACTTTTTCGGCATCCTGCTCATCGGGATTACGAATTTTGTCGACGATTTCCTCTTTTTCTGCCACCAGCCCCTCCTTTCCTATCCCGAAAGCATGCCTCATTCCGGAATAAATCCAGGGATTTTGGTTAAGTTTACAATAAATATAACAAATAGAATTTATACCAGGCAAACGAGTTCACACCCCGGCCATCGCCGATGGCTTCTAACATGGGGCGTCTCCGTTTTGAGGAACAATAAGTATGCTCTTTTTCGTTGTCAAGTAAACAGGGAATATAGTTGAGTTTCCTGATTATTTACCCTTAGTGCGCACTACTCCTTGATTTTCCGGGAAATTATCTGCTAGTCTGATTAGCAGAATACTCTTTGTTTATGTTTATTAACGATACCAGCAGGATGTTTACCAATGCGGCACAAAAAAATTCTCTCTCTCTTTGTTCTCTTGACCGCCCTCTTCTTTAATCTGCAGTCCCACGCCGAAATGCGGCCGGTGCTGAAAAACCGAGCGGGCATCCCACCCTTTGATATTCTCAGGGAAATTCTTGCCACCGGCAACCGGATAAAAGGGACGGGGGCTGTTCCACAACAAAACAGTTCCGCCGCACCGCACATCACCTGGCTTGCCGATGCGGATGCCAGGGTGCAACCGGAATTCATCCTCACCCATCCCGACCAGAGAGTTTATACCGTGCGCAATCTGGCCAATCAGCTTGGCACTTCACTCGGTGCAATTGATTACGGTGTCCTCTATCTGCACAGCCCCATTCTACTCATCACCGGCAATACCGACAGCGAAGCCATCCGCCTTTTCACCGGAGGGTATGCGGACCTTGACCAGACCATTCGCCGGGAACTGGACCATCTCTATCTGCCGCTTGGCTATCCGGCCAAAGACAGCAAAGAGGAGGACAGAGAGCATGAGCGCAGGCTGGTTGAAAAGAATGTTGACTATCAGGTCCGGCAGGCGATGGAACGCTACAGCGACAGAATCAGCAACAGCCGACTGGTGGTGGTGGGAAGCGTGCTTGACATAGCCAATTACTATGGCAAGGGCGCCAATCAGTTGATCATCATCAACATCAACGGGGAAACAGACGGGGAAAAGATCAAAAAGATGCAGCTGTTACGCATACTGAACCCAAAGCTGCTGGCCAATATCGGCCGGCCTGCAGCTCTGGATCCGAAAAAGCACTAATTCAAAGTCGTCTTCAAACCAATACCTTTGTCCCCCTCGAGGGGGATTGAACTGAATCAGCTACGCTGTGCGGTTCTTCGCAGTACTCCATGTACTGTCTCGTCGGTCGTGCTTTCGCCATCCATGGCTCACACGACACTAGTACATAGTATACGTTAAAGTTTCGGATAAAGTCGTTTTAGTTTTATTCGCGCATCGTCTGTTTTGAACTGCCAATCAACCTTAGTCTGGCGGTTATTCCGGTCGGTGTTCCATGCCGCCACTTCAGCTCGCATCT
>JAHILF010000010.1 GCA_018897105.1 Pseudomonadota bacterium | reverse complement strand
CGCCTGTTGCTGTTATAAAACATTTCTATGTAATCAACGGTGTCTCGTCTGGCTTCCTCTCGGGTCGTATAGCTTGAAAAAAAGACCCTTTCGGTCTTGAGGCTGCCGAAAAAACTCTCTGCAACAGCGTTGTCCCAGCAGTTACCTTTCCGACTCATGCTGCTGATCATTTTATGGGTTTTCAGCATTTTCTGAAAACGGAGACATTCGCATCATACTACGAAATCATCGAGCAAGAAGCCGAGGTGGTCCGCAAGGTTTTCGAGTTGTACTCGGGGTCTTTGTTCAGCATAGGCGCGGTTGTGGGGTGGTTGAATCATCACGAAGTTCCCACCCGCAAAAAGATTTCCAGGTGGGAGCGCTCGACAGTCTGGGCCATGTTGCGCAATCCTGCTTATGTTGGCCGGGCATATTTTGGGAAAACGGAATCTACCCCGAGACAGAGAATCACTCGCCCGTTACGTTACGTCAACGAGGAGGCTATTCTCCGCGGTGCAGCAGCAACCGGGAACGCTCGAAACAGGAGTGGATTGAGATAGCAGTTCCAGCAATCATTGATGAAGAGACCTTCGCTCTGGCAGCGGAAAAATTGGAAGATAACAAACGGTTTTCTGCTCGACGGACAATTGAGCCGACTTTATTGAATGGGATGCTGGTTTGTGGTGAATGTGGTTATGCGTATTATCGAACATCGACCCGGACATCTCGGCGGAAAATCTACTATTATCGCTGTCTGGGATCGGATGATTACCGCCACGCCAACGGTCGAGTATGTCAAAGCAAGCCCATCCGGCAAGACTATTTGGACGGAATCATCTGGCAACAGGTCGTCGAATTGCTGGAGGACCCTACATTGATTCGCCAGGAGATCCAGCGAAGGCTCCAGGAAATACAGGATTCAAATCCGACCAAAAAGAGAAAGGAAGTCCACGACAGGGAGATCAACCGCTGAAGAGCTGAGCCAGGCTCTCCATCGACACCTCAGTAAGGGGTTGACATCCTGACAGATGCAAATATTATTTTGACATTTCATGAAGTTTTCTGTAGGTTCTTTAGTGATAACTTATTAATTTCCATAAATAATCTTTATGCCTGATCTTGCCGGATCACTTGCTGACCAAGCCCTGCCGCCTGAGCCGGGAAGAAATGACGATGACAAACAAAACAACACAGCACCAAACGAATAACTCTGCCCTCTCTTCCTCTGCAACCTTCACGGTTGAAGGGCCTGTTTTCGGCCTGAATATCATCAAGGATGGTAAACCCTTAAGTTTTGACCATTCCAGGGGGAAAAAAATCTCCTCCGGCAAAGCAAGACCGGAACGGGTGCGGGAGCAGCCGCCGTTGCCAGCCCCTATCGAGGAGGAGCTGGTCGAAGAGCTTGTAGTGGAAGAGCCGGCAGCGGCAGCGCCTGACGATTCATGGGATATCTCGCTGTTTGACGTGCCCCCGGTTGAGGGCAGAATAAGATTCCACGATTTTGATATCCCGGTCAGCATCATGCACGGCCTGGCCGACCTCTCCTTCAATTACTGCACTCCCATTCAGTCGGCAGTTATCGAACATACATTAGGTGGCGGGGATGCGACCGGCCGAGCCCAGACAGGCACGGGCAAGACAGCGGCTTTTCTGATCACCGCCCTGACCCGGTTGCTGCGCTCCCCAAGGAAAATCAAAAAAACAGCCAGCCCCAGGGCTCTTATCATTGCCCCCACCCGGGAACTCGTGCTGCAGATTGCTGATGACTGTGATACCCTCAGCCGCCATACAGGGCTCAACATTGTCCCTGTTTACGGAGGCATGGATTACCAGAAGCAGCTTTCCAGACTTGCCGGCCGGCAGGTGGATATCGTGGTGGCCACACCGGGCCGTCTTCTCGATTTCCAGCGCCGTCAGGCCATCCATCTCGGTCAGGTTGAGATCTTTGTTATTGATGAGGCGGATCGTATGCTTGATATGGGATTCATTCCCGATGTCAGGCACATCATCTACAGCCTGCCGCCCAAAACAAAAAGACAGACCCTGCTCTTCAGTGCCACACTGACGCCGGAGGTGACCAGTCTCTCTTCCCAGTGGACAAAAGATCCGGTAATCGTTGAGATCGAACCGGAACATGTGACGGTTGATAATGTGGAAGAGATTGTCTATCTGGTCACCGGGGAGGAAAAATTCGCCCTTCTCTACAACATCATCAACCTGCAGAACCTTGATCGCGTTATTATCTTCGGCAATCGTCGGGACGAGACAAGAAAACTTACCGACATGCTCAAGCAATGCAACATCAAATGCGAACTTCTTTCAGGGGATGTTGATCAAAAGAAAAGGATGCAGACCCTGGACAACTTCAAGGCCGGCAAGTTCCGAGCGCTGGTTGCCACTGATGTGGCGGGCAGAGGAATTCATATTGAAGACGTGAGCCATGTGATCAACTTCACCCTGCCTTATGACCCGGAGGATTATGTCCACCGTATCGGCAGAACGGCCAGGGCCGGCAAAAGCGGGACGTCGATCAGCTTTGCCAGCGAGGAAGACTCATTTTACATCCCGGATATTGAAGAGTACATCGGGCATAAACTGCACTGCACGTATCCTGAAGAGGCGTGGCTGAAACTGCCCGAGACAATTGATGCGGAAAAGTTGAAGACCAGCCGGCCAAAAGACAAATCACGATCATTCCGACCGAAATCACGCGGCAGAAGCAACGGGCATAAATGAAGACAGAATAGGTACTTAGACTATAGCCTGTTAGTCGGCTAAACAGCTAAATACCTACAGACTAAACACCTGCTGTTTCCTATTCCGCCAGAGGCAAAACAATTTCAATGAGATGGTCGAAATCCACTGGCTTGGGGATAAACCCATCCATACCGACTTTTTCACATTGCATCTCAAAATCCTTATAAGCACAACCTGATATGGCAAAAATGGGGGTATAGGCTCTGCCCTCATCTTTTTCCCTACGGCGAATAATCCGGGTGGCCTCCAGTCCGTCTATTTCCGGCATCTTGATATCCATCAGAATGGCGGCAAATTCATACTGTTCCCATTTCTCGATGGCTTCTTTGCCATTGACCGCCTCTTCAACCTGCAGCTCATGAATGTTGAAAAACTCTTTCAGAAAAAAACGAATCAACTTCTCATCGTCAACCACTAAAAATCGTTTTTTCGTACTTGTCACTTTGGCTTCCCTCTATTGTGGGCATTTTCTTTTCAATTGCACATCTTTTTGACTTCATTTGGAAAGTACGCCCTTAGTCATGTTATTTCAAGCAAAATATCTACATCGGATTGTTATTAATGCCCGAGTTAAAAAAATACAATGAATGGATATCCCATCAAGAGGGAAGCGATCTTCTTTGACACGTTTTTTGTTGAGAACAATTACTTAAAAAAAACGCAAAATGAACGGAAAAATGTTGTGAGATAATTTACTGCGCCAGGGGCATGACACATTCAAGTAACTTGTTGATAACAACCGGCTTGGCGATGAATCCGTCCATGCCGGCCTTTTTACAATAGTCTTCCGGATTGATCAAGGTACAGCCTGATATGGCGAAAATCGGAGTATGCGTCCGATCATGCTCTTTTTCTTTCTGCCGAATGATGCGCGTGGCCTGCAGGCCATCCATTTCAGGCATTTCGATATCCATGAGGATTGCATTAAAATCCTCATTCTCCCATTTCTCAACGGCCTCCTTGCCGTTCACCGCCTCTTCGCAGTCAAGATCATAGTATCTGAACAGATCTTTCAGGAATGAACGGATCAGGTACTGATCATCAACTATCAAAAATCGTTTCGGCATGTTGATCATGATTTTCTACCTAGGTTCATAATAAGGGGCCGTGATGTCTTTACGCTGAATAACATCTTCTCGTACCGATGATAACCTTGCTGATTTTCCAGTTTTTCCGGCTGTCGGACAGATGGTGCTTGGTAATGGCCACAATCGGTTCCGGACTCGCCTGCTGGTAATCGCCAAAATCCGCATTTGAAAAAGGATCGTTCATATCCTCGTTGATCTCAGGATCAGACAGTTCAATTTCCAACAGAATATCTTCAATATTCCCGTCGAAAGATTGCGGCCCATTTTTAGCCGCAGTTGAGATCAGATCACCTTTACCTTCCATGCGCAGCAGATCAATAAGGAACCGTTGGCCTATGTCTTTTTCATCGACTATCATAATCTTCTCGTCCTTGATAATAGTGAATAATACCTAACCCATCCATCCTATTTCACTCATTAACTATATGGAATTTTCATGCCATGATCGCAGGTGATATAATAAATATAAAAAATCAGACAAACAGCGCTTTTTACCGGGTAATAACAACTTGGGTACGCTGCCGAGAACCATGCTACATCAGCAGGATATCCTGACACAGCTTACACAGACATGAAGGAAAGCCATGTTTCTCAGAAAAAAATGGGGGAACGAGGAAGGGGAAGGAATTACGGACAGCGCAACTTTTCTTGCGGAGCTCAGGAGAAGGAAATCGGCGCAGCGTCGGTCAAGTTTCCTCCGAAGGGGAATGGGTCAAGGGGATATCATTATTACGAATGAACTGACTGAGTGACTGGCGGGTAAGCCCGATCAGCCGTGCGGCAATGCTGATATTGCCGCCAGCCCTTTTCAGGGCCTCCTCGGCCAGCCGGTAACGCACCTCTTTCATGGATGGCAGATCATCACCGAAACAGACATTGGGTTCGCAGTCCGAATACGCCTTGACCTTAGATTTTTTTGCCTCACTCAACCCCATGTTTCTTGAAAACGGCTCAAGCCCCAGAACCGTCCCCTGCTGCCGGCTCACGGCATCAAATATCATGGCTTTGAGTTCCCGGATATTACCGGGAAAAGAATAATTTACCAGCAGAGTATAAAGCTCGGCAGGCACACTGAACTGTTTTTTACCGAATTCCGTTGCCGCAAGTTTGACAAAATGCGGGACAAGCAGCGTCAAATCATCATACCGGTTGCGCAACGGCGGCAGATGCACATGGTGGGCGTTCAGCCTGAAGTAGAGATCCTTCCTGAAGGCACCTGCCACGAGCATTTCCTCGATATTGCGATTGGTGGCGACGATGATGCGGGCATCACTGGTCTGAGGGATATCCGCCCCCAGGGGATAAAATTCCTTCTCCTGTAGGAGACGCAACAGTTTGACTTGGGATTTCAGACTGAGATCACCGATCTCATCAAGAAAAAGAGTGCCGGAGGAAGCCTTGAGGATCTGCCCTTCCCTGCTGGAGGTCGCGCCGGTATAGGCCCCTCTGATATGGCCGAACAGGGTATCGCCGAATACATCATCATCGATGCCCGCTACGTTTACAGCGACAAAACGGCCGCTTCTACCGCTGGCCCGGTGAACGGCGCGGGCGGCAAGCTCTTTGCCGACCCCGGTTTCACCGCTGATGAGCACCGGCTGGGCACTGGGACCTACCTGCTCAATATAATGGAAGATATTCAAAATTTCCCGGTTACCGGTAACCGAATCATAAAAGAGATCAGGCTGTTTGGGCAGGTGGTCCTGTTCTTTGCCCCGCAACGCCTCATTTTCCCGACGCAGCTCTCTCACCTCCAGGGCGCCGCTGATGCACGCCAGCAGACGTCCGCTGCTCAGAGGCTTGGTAATATAGTCAAAGGCCCCTTTTTTCATGCAGCCCACCACCATGTCAATGGATTCCGAGGCCGTGGCCATGATGACGGGCAGATGGGGATAATAGGAAACAATCTCCTGCAGAAGTTCGTCGCCCTGCATATGGGGCATGGTGATATCGAGAAATACAAGTGATGCTTCCCTTTCCTGAAGGAGGGAAAGCACCTTGCGGCTGTCATTAATGGCAATGACATTGTTATAGCCGTTGATGGTCAGTATCCGGGCCACTGCCCTGGAGACATCCTCATCGTCATCAACAAGCAGGATGGGCCGGTCCGGCTGGAGCAAATCACTCATTTTATCAGCACCATTTCCGGTTTCATATCGCTACTTCCTATTTCTCATAATAGATTGAAATAATACAGTTTATCTTTAAAAAATGTTTCGTCGAACAAGTCGGAATTCAGGAGCCGGAAGAAAAAGCAAAGCGAGAAATCGGTAATTCTGAATGCTTGACAGCTTACGTTCCAACTCCAGCTGCGTCATTATAGCACAGGTTTCAGGCAATACGATCGGCAATTTCCACGGGAATGACTACCCTGAAGGCCGCCCCATCTCCCTCGCGGCTTTCCACGGCAAGATGAAAATTCAGCTCTCGGATGATACCGTGGGTAACGGAAAGGCCGAGGCCGGTGCCCTCTCCCACCTCCTTGGTGGTAAAAAAGGGCTCAAGGCAGCGCTTGAGCACATCCTGGTTCATGCCGATGCCGTTATCCTTCACTTCGAGGATGACGACCTGGTTGGAGGTTGTCTCCGTTTTCTTGAAATGCATGGCGGCAAGCTCTTCATCCGTGATATCCTCATAATGGAGCGAGACGGTGATTTTTTTAACCAAGGCTGGGTTCTTTTGCTGCTTCTTATCCACGGCATAGCGAGCATTAGACAGCAGGTTGACGAGAATCTGCTCAAATTTCTGGGTGTCGGTTCTCACCAGCGGCAAATCGGGGCTCACGAGTTCGCTGTATTCAATCATGTGCAGACGGAACTGTTCCTTGAAAAAGGTCATGGCCTCCTGCAGCGGCCACTGCAGGCTGACCTTTTTCCAGTCACCGGACGATGCCCGGGAAAATGATCGCATACTGTTGATAATATTGGTTATTTTTTTGACGTTGGTCCGCATCTCATCCGCTGCCTCCGCTGCGGGGCAATGGGAATCATGTTTGTCAAAATAGCTTTTGCAGGTCTCAGCCCCGAGATTGATGACGGTGAGCGGCTGATGAATCTCGTGGCCGATGCCTGATGCCATCTCGCCGAGAGCCGTCAGTCTGCCGGCATGGGCAAGCTGGGCCTGATGGGCGGCAAGGCTCTGTTCAACATTCTCCCGCAGGATGGCCGTGCCGAGCAGGCTTGCCGCCGTTTTCAGGGCGTCAAGTTCCGGGGCCGGCCATTCCCTCTCATTTAAGCAATCTTCAAAACCGATCATCCCCCAGCAGTTTTCATTGACCATGATGGGTGCCACCGCTATTGATCGGATGCTGTAATTCTGTAGAAAGGAGACGATATCCGGCTCGTCAAAGGAGGAAACATTGCCGCATACCAGCCCACCCTGGAGGAAAGTTTTTCGCCAGCTGTCGAAACGAAGTTCGCTGTATGAGAGAGGTGTCGGCAGCGGATCAAAAACCTCCGGCGGCATTCCCTCGCTGGCGACCCAACGGAACCTGGGATTGACCAGCAGGTCGCCGCTGTCGTCCACATAATGCTGCAAAATATGAATCCGGCTGACTCCCATCACCAGGCCCATTCTGCCCATCAATTCTTCAATATAGAGCTGCCAGTCCCTGTTCAGCAGCAAGGCCCTGGCCATGTCATTGACCGCGGCGAGAACCATGTCGCGTCTCACCAGAATGGCCTCCAGCCGTTTACGCCGGCCTACATCGGACTCAAGCTGCCGGTTCTTTTCGTTCAGTTCCTTGAGCAGACGCTTGTTTTCCCTGGTGAGCAGATACATCTCCCCTGCCTTGTGCAGAAGCTGCAGAAGTTCATCCTCTTCCCAGGGCTTGATGATGTAATGGTAAATTTTCCCCTTGTTGATTGAATCGAGAATGTCAGCCACATCGGTATAGGCCGTAAGAATGATGCGCACCGCATCAGGCTCCAGCCGCCTGATTTGCCTGAGCAGCTCCACGCCGGTCATCCGGGGCATGCGCTGGTCAGCCACCACAATGGCAATGTCCGGCGTATTCTCGAAAATTTCCAGGGCGGCTGGTCCGGAGTCGGCAGTAAAAATGGTGAAATAGCGTTTAAAGGCAATGGAAAAGTTGATCAGATTGGCCTTTTCATCATCTACATACAGAATCTTCAGTTTATCCAAAATATCCCCCACTTTCCGATGAAACAAGACCGGTTCACTCGTGATATCATCTGAACAATGTCAGGCGATACTCCTGTAAGTGCAAAAGAACGAGTGCAACTATCCTGGTCATATTTTTTTTACATTCTTCTTACGATACAATAATTCATCGCCACATTTCAACCCTTCATCGTCGGCGGGAAGACAGGAGGGGAAAGAGGCAGAATCACCTCGAAAACCGTGCCTTGGCCCACCACGCTTGCCACGTTGATCCTGCCGCTGTGCTGCTTGATAATATCATAGGATATGCCAAGCCCCAGCCCGCTGCCCTTGCCCACCTCCTTGGTGGTGAAAAAGGGGTCGAAAACCCTGTTGATTAGATCCTTTTCAATGCCGCAGCCGGTATCGGTTAAACTGACATGCGCCTGGCCATTTTCCTGCCAGGTCCTGATGGTCAAAGTACCCTTGCCGTTCATGGCCTGAGCCGCATTCTGCATAATATTGAGAAAAACCTGGCTGATACGGCCGGCAAGACAGTTCACGGGCTGAATGTCGCCGAATTCCTTGCGGATCTCCACCCCCTTCAGCAGCTTGCTGTCGATAAAGGGGATGGAGGAATCGATGATGCTATGGATATCAGCCTGCTTGAATTTCTCCGCCCCTTGCCTGGTGAAAATCTTCAGGTCCTTGATGATGCGGGTGGTGCGCGTCGTTCCCTCCTCGATATTGGCCAGCAGCTGCTCGAAGGTGGCAAAAATGTCGGCAAATTCAATTTCGTTTTTCAGGGCGTGGATCGCCTCGATCTTTCTGCTGCGCTCATCGCCGTTTGGTATCTGCTCAAACCCCTCGTAGCCGGCCAGCAGCTCTTTGATATCACCCAGCAATCTTTTGACCGAGGGCAGGGCTCCGGAAATAAAGTTGACGCTGTTATTGATCTCGTGGGCCACGCCGGCCACCATCTGCCCCATGGCAGCCATTTTTTCCGACTGGACAAGCTGCTGCTGCGCCTCCTGCAGTTTGGCCAGGGTTTCCGAAAGCTTCAGGTTGGCTTTCTCAAGCTGGGTCTGGCGGTCGGAAAGCTCCCTGGTCCGTTCGGCAACCTTCACCTCAAGCCCGTCTTTCAGTTCCTTGATGGTTTCAAAGGACTGCTCCAGTTCCTGGATCATGCCGCCATATGTTTCAGAGAGCAGACTGAGATCATCACGCATTCCGGCGCTGCCGGTATTCTCCTTGACCTTTTGCAGGATGTTGCTGAGCGGCCTGGTCATCCGGCGCACCACCACAAAGGACATGAAAATACCTACGGCGAGAAAGCAAACGACAATGAAGCCGGTGTTAATCAGGATATTCCGGACACCCTCACTGAAGGACTGCTTGGAGATGACCAGGGCGGCATAACCGATCAGTTCCCGTGCCGGCGGTTCGTCGTCCATCTCGAAATAAAGACTTTCATCACTGCTGGTGGAGGTGTTGAAATAAACGGGCCACCAGAAGATGAAGCTGTTTGGGGTCTGCCAGTGCATCTCTCCGGCTTCTTTGATGTTTTTAAAGATACTGGCCAGGTGTTCCGGATTGTCCAGGATCTGGGCCAGGGAATTTTCCTGTTTTTTCCGGCTGAAAAGCATGACTCCCTCGTTGTTGAAGATATCCGCCTCCACCACGTCATCATGGCCCAGGATGGAATTAACCGGCATGATGAAATCCTGATTATTTTCCGAGAAAACGGCAATTCTCACCGACTGGGCCAAAAGTCTGACCAGGGAGAGCCCATGTTTGATGTTTTCATCCTCATATGCCTTCTGCTGGAGTCTGATAAGCATAAGATCAAACAGAAATGCCAACACAATGACCACAGAGATCAGCGTTATGCTGATTTTGGCAACAAAACTTTCCCGAATCCTATGAAAGGGTCTCCACCTGTTCATTGTGGCCTTTCTTCAGTGACAGTTAGCTGCAATTTTCTGGCAACAGTCTGGTTAACAATGGTCTTCACCCTGGAGATCTCCGCGGGAGGGACACCGCTCACCGATGTGCCCAGCAGGATGTGGGCAGCCATGGCAGCCGCCTGCTCGCCCATGGCCTCCAGATCAAAGGTGACGACAATGGCGGCGCCGCTTTTCAGATACTTTTCCGAAAAGGCCAGCACCGGCACCTTGTTTTTGAAGGAGAAAAGGAAGTAGCTCTCCAGGATCTGCGGGTTGGTAACAATGATATCGGGCAGCAGCCAGATGAGGTCCACCTTGCCGCGCAGCTCTTCCAGCAGGGACGGCACCTCCCTGGTGCTCTGGGCGTTTAAGGCGACAAATTGCAGGTCAGGCCTGTCCCGGCGGGCCTCCTGGATTTCCATGGCGCTATGGGCCGTGTTATAGATGACACCGATACGCCGGACTTGGGGCAACAACCGCCTCAGTTCGTCAAACTGCAGTCTGACCGGGATTTCCAGCTTGACGCCGGTGATATTGTCCCGATCCTGGGTGATGATCTCCGGGGCAACCACCAGCAGATAGACGATGGGTATCTCCCTGATGTCGCGCACGGCAAGCAGGGCGTTGCGGCCCATGGTTAGAATGAGATCCGGCCGCAAATCCCGTATCTGCAGCTCAACGACGGATTTAGTCGGGCTTTGGCTGAGATCGATTTCCCGAAAACGATGGGGCTCGATGGATTTGATCCCGCGGGCAGGCAGGAGATGGACTAGTTTGTCGCTGAAAGCCTGGCACACCTGCGCCATGGGCATTTCATTGCCGCTTTTCACCACCACAATATCATAGGCCATGGCCGTGCGGACCCCGGCGAGCAGAATGAGTATGATAAGGAAAAGCGTTTTTTTCATGGATGCGGTAGTTGTTTCCTGAAAGCCTAGCAGGTCTTGTTGCTGACTGCAAGCCAACCCGACAAAAAATTAATTCGATGGGAATACCATGTTATCGTTATCACACAATTTATCATTGATTTTGACATGATGTCGCTTGGCAATATCTACTTGATTTACCATAAAGTTACTTTGAGGATGTGTGCCATGTCCCGGTTGAAACCACTTCAGGAACCAGCCTCGCGGGGTGCGGAGATACTGCTATCGCGGGCATGGCCCGCTCCTTCCCGGGATCATTCTCTCGCTCAGGTTGCAGTTACCTGAAAGAAGATGCATCCTTTTTTGATTATAACATGGCCACAGAGCCGCTACCAGTGGAGCAACGAAGCAAAAATTGATCCCGGTTACGAAGACGGAACCATGATATGGGATTTTACAACTTAAAAATCAATGCCGTTAACTTAAGAAAAACTGACTACACTCGTCGTCACCCCGGCGAAGGCCGGGGTCCAGAATTGTCGTAACTACCTGGATTCCGGCCTTCGCCGGAATGACGAACCTGGGCTCAGGCAACCGGCGAAAAGG
>JAHILF010000009.1 GCA_018897105.1 Pseudomonadota bacterium | reverse complement strand
TATCGGTCTGGATTTTTTGGGGTTGGCATGTGGCTCATTTTACCTCCTAAGAATTGATGAAAAACATACAACTCTTATAGCATAAAATGACAATTATTTCAAGATGTTAAATAAAATTTTAATGTGACAAAGTAGAACTAAAGGCACCACTTTAAGGGTCAAATGGGCCTTTTAGAAAAAATACACAACGATAACATTTTGCGGACAAGCCGCAGATGTTCACGTTCAGCCATTGAGATTGCCACATCGAGTATCTTCTTTTATCAAACTGTCCTGAGCTGACCTTTCTCTATAATTGCCAGATTGTCTCCAATATCAATTTAGCTTTTTGTCAGATCAGATCAAAATTTTTACAAATTCCCTAACCCTTAATAATGCAGGGCCAGCCAGATTGTTTCCCTATCGGATGCAGTCCACTCAACCCGGTGTTTGCAATGGGCCGGCAGGAAAACATAGTCACCCGGGGCAAGCACAACAAGGTCATCGCTGCCGGCAATACGCAGGCCGGCAGCCCCCTTAAGTAGTATGACCCATTCGTTTTTCTCCTGGTCATACCATTCGCCTGCAGGGGTGGCATGTGCTTTGGAAACGATGCGCTCAAGGGTAAATGATCCCTGATCGACAATCTTTTCAAAAAGTTCTTGCGGCAATTCGGCCGGAATTTTACTGAAAATATTTTCTTTTTCCATGTGAGCTAAAATCAGCGGCCATGGGGCAGCATTCTGCCCTGATAACCGTCCGAGCTAGTGATGCCTTTGTTAAGGGTAAGGTTGCTGCCATCGCTGCAGCCGGCCTCATACTCCTTGAGATACACCCGTGCAGAGGAGAATTTCTTTTGTGACAGGCGCGGGTGCCGCTCTTGGATGAAGCGGTTCAGCCCCAGGTCATAGCTGCATACCTGCACGGAGAGAGTCATTAATGCACCGGACGCATGATTTTTGCCGGGAAAGTCTTGCTGCTTCTGATCGGCAAGTTTTCTGGCGAATCCGTCAAGCACCCCGAGACAGTAGGATCGTTTCTGTCTGCCCGTAGTGTGATTGGTGCGCTGAAATTGCTGCCACAGGGAATGCATCTGGGCCAGTAGGAAGGAGTAGACGTAGTTGGCAATGAGCACATTTTCGCTGGTGCCCAGGATCTCGATGGTTTTATGCGTGCAGCATTGCTCGGCATCGAAAAGATCGGAGAGGATGATTTTGACGAAAAAGTGGTTGCACAGGATGGAGCAGATCTTCCTCTGATAATTTTCTATCCGTTTGGTTTTGTGATTGAGAATGAGGCATTCGTAGCGGGCCTCCTGGGACTGTTCAATTCGCCGGATGTTGTATTTGGCGATAAGGTAATTCGCCTTCTCCATGGCCAGCAGCGCTTCATGCTCGTTGCATGATTCTGCCAGGGCCAGCAGTTTTTCTATTTTCATCAGCAGGTTGCGGTGCGGACTGCTGGTAGCCCTTTCCTCGGCATCAAGGATAATTCTCGGCAGATCTCCGCTCGCCCCCCGGAATTCCTGAGGCACACCGAGCAGGTCGCAGGCCTGGTCAAAGAGACTGCCATGGGAGTCATGGTTGCGGAATAGTTCGCTGACTGCCTGATGGGCCATTTCATGCTTGAGGATGTTGATTACCACATCCCAGGCGTGGAGCTCGATGAGTCTGGCTGAAATTTTGATGGTTTTGCCGGCCGGATGCCAGCTGCCCCAATTGGAGGAGGAATTGCTGATCTCAATAATGGGCACGGAAAGACTGACCCCATATTGCCAGCTGATCCTTTCATGCTCCTTGTAAAGTTGCAGAATCCATGCGCGCTGCAGAGATTTGCTGCCTGTTTCCCCGGTGGTATGTGCGGTCAATTTCGTAATAAAAAGGTTAAGATTGATTGGTGTTATTTGCTCTGCCTCTGTGTAACATATTCAGGGCAAAATCCATATTTTTTTGTGATTGCCACCCTGTTTGAAGCGAGCCGGGAAAACTGATGACATGTTCACGAGGGGCAAAGTGACGGGGAGGTGAATAGGGGCTCGGTTACGAGCAGGATGGAGGAGGCAGCACCAGCCGGGAGGATTGCCCTCCCGGCTGGTAGCAGCATCAGCAAAACGGGGTAAAGATCGGATCAGGGTTCATCGTGGCACAGACTGCAATCCTGGGAGATCGTCTCGCCGGATTTGTTGAGATGTTCTTCATCGTGGCAGCGCCAGCAGCCGTAACCCTCATCCGCATACTGGTGGCCCAGGTGATCCCGGTAGGTGCCCCACTTCACGTCCATGTCCGGCCAGACATTGCCCAGGTAGGCTTCCAGCAGGAAGGAGCCTGTCTTGATGATGTCTTCCTTGTATTTTGCCGCCTGCTCGGCGGAGCGCTCTTTCTGCAGGAACAGCAGGTCACTGATCATTGATTCCTCGGCCTCGGCCCGTGAGGCATACTCTTTGGTAATGACCTGCAGGCTGTCTTCCCGGATACCCGGGATTTCCGGGTTGATCTTTTTGCTGAGCAGACCAAAATCCACCCTTTCCTCGGGCATGTTGTAGATGTGGGTTGGCCGGTTATGGCAGTCAATGCAGTCCATGACCCGCCATTGCTGCTCTTCATTCTCGGGCACCTCGATATCGCTTTTGACAAACTCGTCGGTGGTGCCGTCTTGCCGCTTCACCTTGACCCTGGCAATCTGGGTGCGTTTTTCGTCTACTGCCAGGTAGCTTACCTCAACCTGCTGGCTCACATGCCAGTGAATCCCTTCAAATACATTTTTCTCGGGGTTTTGTCCGCCGATATGCAGAGCGATTTCCGTGATCTGCGGGTCAGTCTGGTCATCATTGGTGAATGAGACATAACGTTTGATTTTTTTACCGTGGAATTTTTCCGGCCAATGACATTGTTCGCAGGTATCCCTGGCCGGACGCAGTTCATGGACTGGGGCGGGAATCGGCCGGTGATAGGTATTACGCAGAACTGCCGCCACCTGGCGCAGTCCTGAAATTTTGGCCTTGGCATACCATTCGGCCCCAGGGCCGATATGACACTCCACACAGGCGACCCGGGAGTGGGCTGAACGTTGATAGGCCGTATACTCCGGCGCCATCACCTGATGACAGACCATGCCGCAGAAGTAAGGGGAGTCGGTAAAATGATAGCCCTCGTAACTGATGACGGCCATAATGGCAACATTGACAACCGTCAGGACGATAAAGCCGACAAGGGCCAACCTGTGTTTGGGATTACTCAGGTTGACGATTATCTGGTCGCGGTCCATGCCGTATTTGCGCCATTTTCTGCGTTGCAGATAAATGGCAAGGGGGATCAGGAACAGCCCGAACAGCATGAGGGCGGGCAGGGCGGTGTAGGTCACCAGTGAGGCATATGGGTTTTTGATAAGGCCGAGCATGTCGATGATCATGCCGATCATTATCAGGGTGATACTGAAGGTGGTGATGGCGATACCCAAAACACCAAGAGGTGATCGCCACAGGCCCTGGATCAGGCGGGCCAGGGCGCTTTTCCCCTTTTCATTATCCCGGGGGTCATGCTCCTGGTTGGTATTCTGGTCGTTATTGGACATTACGTACTACTCCCTCATGAAATTGATGATATATAAATGCCTTATGGCTGCCGTTGGTGCTGAAATGTCTGTTGCAGGAGACTCAATACGTCGGGAGACGGCTGGTTCTCCGCAAGGATGAAATGGCAGCTGTCACAGTCATTGCTGATGGTCTGCCCGTTTTCGCTGACATGGCGGCCGTCATGGCAGCGGAAGCAACCGCTGCCGTTTTTGTGGCCGATGAAATCGGTGTAGGTGTCCCAGTCGATGTTCATTTCCGGAAACACGTTTTCCATATATGCCTGCTGCACGCCGGCAATGGCTTTATCCAACAGGGTTTTGTCCTGGTTGGCCAGATCGGGATAATTGGCGTCGTACCATTCCTTCAAGCCCCGGGAAATTTTCTGCAAGGCCTCGTCAATCGAGGCATAATGCGGGGTGATCGTTTCCAAGGCCTGCCGTTTGATAAAGGGAATCTCCCGGGGGATAATGCCGGTGACCAGTTTTTCATCGAGAGCCTCATCCGCACTGAGAAATACGTGGGTTGGCCGGTTATGGCAGTCCATGCAGTCCATTTTCCGTATCGTACCCTGCTGAGAGGTGTCGAGCTTTTCGGTGGCGGATGCCTTGGAAAAACGGATTTCCCGTTCCCCGTCCTGCAGCCAGACCTCAGCAACGTCCTCCTGTGCATGATCCGTATACTTGTAGAAGACCGGATGGTCCTCGGAAACGTGCCAGTGGATTCCCTGGGCCTTTCTGCCCAGATATCCTCCTGAACCGATTTTCATGAGAAGAGCTGTCTGCACATGGGTATTGTGTTCATCAGGTAAAAAGCGGTCTTTGATATAGAGTTTGTCGCCATGAAACATTTCCGGGCGATGGCATTCCTCGCAGGTCTCCCGGATCGGACGCAGGGAGGTAATGGGTTGCGGAATCGGCCTGGGATAGGTGTCGAAGAGCACGGCAAAAATCTGTTTGGCGCCGGAAAATTTCGCCTTGGTCAACCATTGGGACTGCTTGCCGATATGGCATTCGACGCACGATATCCGTGAATGGGGTGAGTGCTGATAGGTGGCATAGGCCGGTCCCATAACCTGATGGCAGGTCAGGCCGCAGAAAGCGGTTGATTCGGTGTAATGAAATCCCGTGTAGGAGACAAGGGTCACTAATAAGAGGGTGCTCAGGGTGAAAATCAGGGAGAGGAGGATATGGCGGCGAATGCGGGTGTATCGCCCCGGACGGGTAAGTTGTTCCTCGATGTATTCGAAGGTGAAGAGGCCTATGTCCTCTTTGCCGCGGGAGATGAATACCCCGATGATGAGCAGGATAAGCCCCAGGACGAACAGGGGGCCGAGAATAAGATAGATGAGAAAGCCGAAGTATGGATTGTCAACGGTTCCTCTGATATCAAGTACAACGCAAATCAGCAGGACCGGAGCCAGGACACTGGTCATGATCCCGCCCAACACGGAAAGCTTGCCGCGCGATATCAGGCTGACTGCGGTCTTGATAAAAAAGGCGGATGTTTTACCCACTTTTCTTCTCCGCAGCCTTATTTTTCGTTCGGGTTATTGCTGCTACTGTCCTTGATGCGGTATCCCTTGTCAACAGTGTATCCTTTGCAAACAGTATGATGGAATGAGAACATGAGCGGATGGACACCGGTCCGTTGTCCTGAACTGCCTGAAGAGCACGAAACGCAACATGTCACGTGCTCCTTAGCGTATCACAATCCTAACATTTAATGGTAATAGTTTTTTTTGCGGTTGCGACTCTTCATCCTGCTTAAAGGATTTGTTGTCTTGGTTCTACTTTCCCCATCATTTACAGTCCGGCGATGGCTTTAAACCAGCTGTAAGCCAGCTCGACTGGGCCTCCTGCGCTGATAAGCCCGCCGATGAAGCAGGTTGCAGCCCATAAGGCAATGAGAGCTGAAACTCCACCCATAAGTGCAACGCCGCCTCTGGTTAAAGTATCAAGACCTTCTCGAGTCTGTGCACCAGTTTGTACCCTTTGTCTCTTTTGGGTCAATGTTGAATCTTTCATGTTGCACCTCCGTTATGTACTAATCAGCCGAAGAAAGTGTCCCCTGGATCACTCGTTACATCCCGGTAAATGCCGAGAACCAGCTCTTTACCAAGGCAAGCGGACCGCCGCTTGCAATCAATCCACCAAAGAAGCAGGCTGCTGCCCAGATACCGATGACAGTGGGGATGGCGCCTATGCCAATCATGACGCCGCGGGAAACCTCGACTTTGGCAGGAGCGTTTACTGCGGTCCGCTGAGTGCTTCTTTCCTTAACCTGAACTTTTGTTTCGGGGATCATGCCTTTCATCTTTCTTCCTCCATAATTTTCGGTTATTGCTGATTTCTGCTGTTTACCTTGTTACCGTTTGACTAGTATTAATGCTAAATCCATGCCAAATGAATTATCACTGTAATTTCAGTGTATTGTGTTTTCTGGCTTTGTTTTTCTTGCCAAAATGGCAAAAATCCGTGCCATTTTGACAAGCAGGATTGATTGCCCTTGATGATGACAGACGGGGATGAGGAAGTGGGACCGATTTTGTCTGGGAAGAATTGAAAAGGATCAGTGTTTGTAACTGACTGATTATGCGTAACTTAGTATGATGTGATCGACAGTCATGGGACGAAAATGGGCAGAGAACCGCCGATTGACTCGTTGGAATAATTGCTTTTATTTGCCAGTCATCACAAGGGAATACATTTTGCATCATTTATTTGCAAGATATGCTATAATCTGCAGCAGGTAACTGACTAAATCATAAGGCAAAAACGGAGCCGATCCCATTGACCCTATTCATAAGGACCATATTTGCTCTCGTGGCGGTACTCGTTGTGGGTGGCATGGTAACGGTATTCTGGAACATTGAAAACCAGCTCCCCACTCTCAGCTACAACGAATTTTTGACCATCCTGGCAAAAGATGAAGTGACCGAGGTGCATCTGCAGGGCAGCGAGATTGCCCTGAAGGATACCTTTGGCCGGAAGTTTACCACCTATTCACCGGACATTCCGGCTTTGCTGCCCAAACTGCTGGATAAGGGTGTCGTCATCACCGGCGGTGCTGATAATTCCGGCAGGATCTGGCGTCTTGCTGAACTGGCAGTGCCGGTCATGCTGATTCTGCTTGTCTGGTATTCCCTGCTGCGCAATCAGCCAGGCGAGTATAACGATAGTGAAGATAAGGATAAACATGCCCGCTTTGCGCCCCAGTCCATGAACAAACTGGTCACCTTCCGCGATGTTGCCGGTGTGCCGGAGGCCAAGGAGGAGCTGCTGGAGGTGATTGATTTTTTGCAGCGGCCGAAGAAATACAGCAGGCTGGGGGCCGTCATTCCGCGGGGTATCCTTTTCCAAGGCCCGCCGGGTACAGGCAAAACCTTGATTGCCCGGGCCATTGCCGGTGAGTCGGGGGTGCCCTTTTTCAGCATCAGCGGCTCGGACTTCGTCGAGATGTTCGTCGGGGTCGGGGCCTCCCGGGTGCGGGAACTCTTCAAAGAGGCCAAGAAGCATACCCCCTGTATTGTTTTTATTGACGAGATCGATGCCGTGGGCGGCAAACGAAGCTCCGGAAATATTGCCGGCGGGCAGGATGAGAGAGGCCAGACCTTAAATGCCTTGCTGGTGGAGATGGATGGCTTTTCCACCGATGATACGATCATTATCCTGGCTGCCACTAACCGGCCGGATATCCTTGATCCCGCTCTCCTGCGTCCAGGTCGCTTTGACCGGCAGATCAATATTTTGCCCCCTGATGTGAAGGGGAGACTGCAGATTCTCCAGGTTTACGCCCAAAAAATGACATTGTCTGACAGTGTCAACCTGGAAAAGGTAGCCAGAAGCACTCCCGGTTTTACCGGCGCTGAGCTGGCGAGTCTTATGAACGAGGCGGCCTTGATTGCCGGCAGAAAAGGTGACAGCGCCATCAGGCCGGAACATTTTGACATCGCCAAGGATCGCATTCTCATGGGGGTTGAAAGAAAAGGACTGGTCATAAGCGAAAAGGATCGCAAGACCATGGCCTACCATGAAGCCGGGCATGCCGTTCTGGCAAAGTTTCTGCCGGAGACCGACCCCATCCACAAAATTACTATTATTCCCCGGGGAAAGGCCTTGGGTCACACCCAGCAATTGCCGCTCACCGAACGTCATGCCTATGCCAAAGAGTACCTGTTGAGCCGGATCACCATTCTCATGGGTGGGCGCGCCTCAGAGGAGATCTGTCTCAGCCAGCAGACCACCGGCGCGGAAGATGATTTCCACCAGGCCATTGATCTGGCCACCAAGATGGTGTGTCAATGGGGCATGACCGACGAAATCGGTCCCATGTCCTATGTTCGGGATGACGGGGCTTTTCTTGGTGAACAGTTGAGCAGAAATGCATACAGCGAAGAAACCGGGCAGATTATCGACCGGGAGGTGAAAAGGATTGTTGAATCCTGCTATGACGAGGCCAGAAGGGTACTGATTGCCGAGCAGGATTTTCTTGTTTATCTGGCGGATATGCTCTTGGTCAATGAGACCCTTGACCTGGAGGAGATGGAAATCATCTACGAGTGCACTGCCAAGAAAAGAAGAGAGGTCGCTTCCGCCACATCACGCCCCGGCGATAAAGATATGGCCTGCACTCTCAGCTCTACAGTGTAATCACAGCCCCCATTGCTCGATCTTCCGGTACAGGGTCCGCAATCCGATTCCCAGAATTTTCGCGGCCTTGACCTTGTCTCCCCCCGTCTTGTCGAGGACGTCGGTGATTGTCTGACGCTCCATCTCCTGCAGCAGCCCTTCCTTGCCGTTCATTGACGAATCGCCGCCGCTGAAGGTGAGATATTCGGGAATGCAATCAATATTGATCATGTCGCCCCGGGCCATGACCACGGAACTTTCAATGCAGTTCATCAGCTCACGGATGTTACCGGGCCAGTTATACTGCATGATCAGCTCCATGACCTCATCGGTCACCCGGGAAATCTGTTTGCCGTGCCGGTCAGCGAATTTTTTCAGGAAGCTGGCGACCAGTTCCGGAATATCCTCTTTGCGTTCCCGCAGGGAGGGCATCTCTATTTTCACCACCCGCAGGCGGTAATAGAGATCCTCACGGAAGGTGCCTTCCTTGATCATGTCCGTCAGGTTCCTGTTGGTGGCTGAGATGATCCGCACGGTAACCTTCTGGGTTTTGGTGCCGCCCACCCGTTCGAAGGTCTGTTCCTGCAGGAAACGAAGCAGTTTTACCTGAATGGAAGGCGGCATCTCACCGACTTCATCGAGAAAAAGTGTACCGTTGTCGGCCAGCTCAAAACGTCCTTTCTTGGCGGCCACCGCCCCGGTGAATGCCCCTTTTTCGTGGCCGAAGAGTTCGGATTCCAGGACCCCCTCGGCAAAGGCCGAGCAGTTTACCTTGATGAAGGGGCCATGGGCAACCGGGCTGTTGTAATGGATGATGTTAGTCACCAGCTCCTTGCCGGTACCGCTTTCCCCTTCGATGAGGACCGTGGCGGTTGTCGCGGCAACCTGGGTGGCCAGGTCTTTTATCTTCTGCATGGCCGGGGAGTTGCCGATCATGGACAGGTCCGGATAGGTCTCCTCGATCTTTTTCTTGAGCAGGATGTTTTCTTCCTTGAGTCTTTTGTTCTCAAGGGTTTTTTCGATCAGCAGGGTGAGACGGTCAATGTTGATCGGTTTGGTGACATAATCATAGGCGCCGTTCTTCATGGCCTGGACAGCCGTCTCCACCGACCCCTGGCCGGTGATGAAGATCACCGGGGGCTTTTCAGGCAGCAGATTGATATGCTCCAGCAGTTCAATGCCGTTCATGCCGGGCATGAACAGATCGGAAAGGACGAGATCAATCTCTTGGCTTTTGAGCACCTCCAGGGCCGTTTTGCCATCCTTGGCAGTGACGGTCTGATACTGGTCCTCGAGGGCAAGGGACAGGGTCTGCCGGGTCATTTTGTCGTCATCAACAATAAGTATGAAAGTCGGTATCATGCGCTATATGATCTCTTGACAGATGCTGTTAGGCGGGATCGGCAGAACAATCTCAAATGTCGTGCCGCGGCCGACCTCGCTTTTGCAGGAAATCGCCCCCTTGTGGTTTTCGATGATTCTTTGCACTATAGCAAGGCCGAAGCCCAGTCCTCCATCTTTTTTTGTAAAAAAAGGATCAAATATGTGTTGCAGGTCATCAGCCGCGATCCCCTGGCCTGTATCTTCAATGAGGATTTTGGCGCATTTCCCCTCCATTTTGCTGGCCAGTCGCAGCAAACCGCCATACGGCATGGCCTGGATGGCGTTCATGCACAGATTGAGCAGTGCCTGGATCATCATTTTCTCGTCAATCTGCAGCAGGTCAAGGGACTCATCCGGGATAACCTCGATGGTGATATCTGATTCGTTGGCATTCTGGGTGACCATTTCGGCAATATCCGCCAGAATTTTGTTAATACGGTTCTGTTTGAAATTCGGGGTCGGGAAACGGGCATATTTAACAAATTCCTCGATTATTCCATTGATTCTGGTGATCTCGCCATTGATGACTTTCGTCAGGTCGAGCATGCCCCTCTTTAGGTCGTTTTCCACAATATCGCATTTGTTGATTTTGCGAATGAGCAGCTGCAGGTTCATATAAAGCACATTCAGCGGGGTCTTGATTTCATGATTCACCGATGTGGCGATCTGACCCAGGGTGGCTATTTTTTCCATGCGCAGCAGCTCGGACTGGGTTCGGCGCAGGGATTCCTCGGATTCCCGCAGTTCCCTTGTCCGTTCCTTTACCAGACTTTCCAGAGTGCGGTTGAAATCTTCCCTTTTCTTCTCGTGTTCCTGCAATTTTGCCGTCATGGCATTAAAAGATTGATAGAGTGTGCCGATTTCTGTTTCCGAGGCGGTATCGAGCCGGATGGCAAGGTCACCGGAGGATATCTTTTCCGTGGCGGAAGCAAGGTTGATAATCGGTCTGATGGTATGGCGGGTGAGAACGATATAGCCCACACATGAGGCCAGGATACCGACCACGGAAGAGACCAGGTACAGCAGGAGAATGAAATACATCTTGCTGTAAGACTCTTTGACCAGGCCGGAAACGGTTTTGAAATGGAGATCATTGATCGACTGGGTCAAGTTGTGGATGTTAAAGCCGAATCCTTCCAGTTTTTTGAAACCGGATTCATCCAGCGGACTGGCAATGAGCAGGTCCTGATAAATTTCATCCAGCACCCGCCTGATCCCCACGAGATTATCCTGAAGTTTATCCAGCAGGATATTTTCTTCGTTGACATGGGGACTCTGTTCCTGTAGTTCCTTTTCCTTGTATGTCTTCAGGTCCTTTTCGATGCCATCTACCATTTTCATCACATCGGTCTTGAGCGAACCATCGTAATCAATGATTGAGCTGTGCACCGTAAAGATGGCTTTCTGTATCCTGTCATTCAAGCGGTATATCCTGGCCACATTTTCGCTTTCTTCTTCCAGCTGAGAGATGTTGTGTACCATGTCATTGACCATCATGATGCAGATGCCCCCGACACTCATGATGGCAAAGACATTGATAAAAAAGGCAGTGCCTATATAGCTGCTGAGTTTTCTTTTCATTGGTATTTTCTCACTGTAACAGAATGGCAACGTCGAACAGATTGCATGGATGCTGTGCATTAACAGTAAAATCGCGCTGTCTGACGAATTGAACGACGGTGATGGTCCAAGGCAACCAGCAACTTGCGGTTGGTTCGGCCGAGTGTATCCGTACGGTTAATCTTGTGAATTGTTGATCAAAAAAAATGCCGGGTGGTGAAGGCAATTTCGCCTCTGCCGCTGATCAAACAATCTCGCTGCTCGATAACCGAAACTCCCTGCTCCTTGTTACGATGAATATTGTTGTTATGGGCATTATGGGGGAGGGGCGGCGAGAAAGTCAATTTTAACTGCCTTATGGTACCACAAAGTGGCTTTACTGCCCATTGATTTTAGCGAAAGAGTGTATTCCTCACAACAAACCGCAACTGTTCCGCCAAGTTTCTTATTATGAGCCGCTGCGGCAGGATGGCATTGGCAATTGCCGACAGAGGGGATAGGAAAGGGCTCGGATCAAAGAGGAAAGCATTAGGAGGTCGCGAGATAATCCTTCAACTCGGAATAGGCTCTGACCTGGTTCCTGCCGCTGTATTTTGCGGCATAAAGCGCCTGATCGGCAGCGGCGATCAATTCCCTTTCGTTCTTTGCATCCGTGGGGTAGAGAGCCAGTCCGACGCTGATGGTGACACGCAGGTTCTGCTTGCCGGGCAAGATGTTGAATTCTTCGTTGGCCACCGCAGTACGGATACGTTCCGCCAGTTGCTGACGGGCGTTAATTTCCGTCATGTCCGGCGCGAGAATGATGAATTCTTCCCCGCCGAACCGGGCCAGGCAGTCCACCTCGCGAATGTGTTTGGCGATGAGCGAGGTGACAGCAACAAGCATTTCGTCACCCACCAGATGCCCGTAGGTGTCATTAATTCTTTTGAAATGATCAATATCAACCATCAGCAGGGCCAGGGGGCGCACATGGCGTCTGCTGCGGGCAAGTTCTTCGCTGAGTCTGATATTCAGTAACTGCCGGTTATAGAGGCCGGTAAGCGGGTCATTATAAACAAGCTCCTCAAGTCGTTTCGCCATGCTGTACATGGTCTGGCTCAGCAGATTGAATTCGTCATTGCTGTTGGTGTCAGGCTTTTCGATCTCAAAATTGCCCATGGATATTTTCAGGGCTGTTTTTTCCAGCTGAACCAGGGGGCTGGTTATCATTGACGTCAAAAGGATCGTCAACAAAAAGGCACCGGCAAAGCCCACCAGCAGGGTGACCAGGGTATGATTGTTGAGATTGGAGATTTTGTTGTTAATGTCAGTATGTGAATAGCCGAGAATGACCTGGCCGAGCAGATCGTCGGCCAGGGTGATGGGTACCGTTATTTCAGCGATGGTTTCCCCGTTTCTATCGATGAAGTGGGGATTGTCGTCCAGTTTTTCATTGAAATAGAATTTTTTTATATGTTCAGGAGGATAGATACTGTCAACCTCTTCGAGATTGTCTGACACCAGCACCTTCTGGTTGGGGTCAACCACCACCACATGCCGGATGTTGTTATCTCGCATGGCAAACTGGATCTGTTGGTAAATACTGGCCAGATTACGGCTGACTATGGCCTCGCCGGCAAACTCAGCCAGGTTCGTGGCCAGTTCCTCGCCATGGATGTGGGTTTTTTCGTGCAGAGACTCTGCGGATTGACGAATAATAATGTATGCAGTGGTCAGTTGACTGGCAAAAACCAGAAGGGAGATGGCGATTATGAGCTTAAGGCGGCAGTTGAGTTTCATTGTTAGAGAAACTTTTTGCGTAAGATGAGCAGGTCGCTTTCCAGTATAGGGGCAAATCCCCAACTTTCAATATCTTTCAGCAGGGCTTTATGATTTTGCGTGGCGCGGAGAGAAAGAAGAGCCCTGATCACTGCGGAAACCGTGGAGGCATCTGCGGATTTTACTACGCTGAAAATCCAGGTGGGACATTCCTCTGTCTCGCCAATGACTCTCAGTCCGTTAGGGGGGATAGGCCAGGTTTTATCCGGGGACGATGACAGGTTTCTGGAAACATGGTCGCAGACAAAACCTGCATCAGCAGCTTTGAGATACACGTTAAGCGCAATTTCATCACATGAACCGCCGTAGCGGAATTCCAACAGATCCTTTTCGTAGTTAATACCATGTCTTTGCAGAAGAGCCTTGCCGGCCACTGTTTTTATCGTGGAGAATTCCGAACCAAAGAGCAGAGATTTGCCGCGCAGGTCTTCTACCTTGTGGATATCACTATCGCTACGTACAATAAGGAGGGCATGGTGTAGCCGCTCACCTCGCAGGGAAAGTGCGGTGAGTATATCACTCTTTTTGTAATATTTTTCAAGCTGTACATAAACATGGGGGGGCTGGTAGACAAAATCCGTTTCACCTGTGCTGATAAGATGATAGAGTTCCTCCCAGTCCTTGGGCACTTTAATAATTACTTTGCTGCCGGTTTCATTTTGTAGAAAAACTGCGAGGGGGTAGAATTTTTTATAAGTAGTGACAATATCTGCGCAGGGGAGAATTGTTATGGTAACCGGGGGGGGCAGGCTATGACTTCCAGCCATACCTTGAGAAGTATAAAGAAGAAAATATGACAGGCAGATCAGCAGTGTCAGTCTTAATGATTTTGAAATTTTCATGCCCAATCCCTCCTGATGCAATGAATTTTGCAAGAGAATGCAGGATGTTGCGGGCAAAACTTATAATAAAACTTATAATGAGATAGAAACATTTATTGATATCAACTGTTAGAATAGTACAGTTATTTCTCATACGCAAACTTCTGGAAAGGGAATTGATTTTTGGTAATATTATGTCATCCTTTTACTCTATCTTGAGCAACTACTGGATATGGTAAATTGTCGCAGTAATTTCAAAATTTCTCTACCGATGATCCGGCTGGCTGCCTGCTGGGGATTAGGGCAAAGACCCGGCACTGTAAGGGCTGCAGAGCCGAATCCCACTCAGTATCAGCAATGCTCAATCTTTACGCTGCTAAACGGATAAATTAATACTGTATTTGCCTGCTGACATACCTCCGGCGGCAGCCATCGGGGCTTCCTGTGCCGGTTTCTGAGGTGTGTTCTGGTTTTGTGGAGCAACAGTCTGGGCAACCGGAGATGAGTTCAGCGAGACGCTGTTGGCTGTTGTGGGGTTTGGCTGGCTGGAAACATATGCATTTTCAGGGGATGTGGTCGCGGTTGCAGGGGGAGTTTCTCTTGCTGCCGCCGGTTGGGTGGCATTCATCTCCGCGTCCGCGGGCTGCTCAGCAGGAGCTGCGGGAGCAGGCTGGGCCGGGGCTGTTCTTTGTTGGGCAACCTGCAACTGCGCTGAGGTGCTCTGTTCGTTTCTGGTTGTGTTCTGGGCTTTCAGACCCGGATTGACTTGGTTGGTGTTCTGGGAGGCGGCTGTAACGGTATTGGCCTGGGTCTGCTGGCTATTCAGCGCTTTTGCTTCTGCAGACAGGGACACTTTATAGCTGGAAGAAACCAGCAAGGTTGCCTCATTCTGCTGCAGGGTCTGCTGACTTGTCTGTACCCTGTTTTGAGTGTCAGTTTCATTAGGTACAATGTATGGCATATTGGATGCTGAATTGGTAATCTGCATGATTTGCACCTCTCGAAGTAAAGTAACTGACATGGACAAAATATAATTACTATCTAAATTATTATACGACAGAGTGTCAATAATATGCAAATCTTTCTTTCGCAGAGAAATGGTAATGGAGTCGGCCCCGCAACCCTCTTTTTGCATAACTCTCTGCATAATAAAGAGAGGTTGTCAAACCGGGCGATCAGCTTATATTGCCTGTTAAAATAAGATGTTGCTCGGAGCGCCGTCTAGCACATTCGACAATTGAACAGAGCAGATTTACAGTCCGGAGCCCGCGAGAGGAATACTGGTCGGCGACCACCAGTTTTTTTGAAACAGACAGTGCCTGGGTTCTCTATCTGGTGAAAGGGGCCTGCGGAGTTGGCCATAAACCTGGGAAAACTTTTTTTGTCTGGCTCGTCTGCCAGGATGATTTACCCGCAGCAGGCAAATGATGCCTGCCGTAGATCCAGGACACTGGAGAATATGAAACCCTGCTGGAACGATCCGTTTGGCCAAGTGGCAGTGCTCCCGCAGCTCCAGCAACCGCCCGGCCATACAGCATGGATTTTCTTTATGCTGCATGGTATAAAGCTTAGCTTGAGTTGCTTAAGGGCATCTTGAATAATTGCCTTTTCGCCCGATCTCTGTGTCACAGCAAAAAATAAAAAATGCTCACATATGCCTGATATGCTGCGCTATTTCATTTTCGCTGTTTCTTGGTCTCAGACGAAAATTCTAATTATTCAAGACACCCTTGAAAAATTAAGCCGGCTGATGAAATAAACGACACGAGGGCATACAGATGGATCAGTATACGGAAGCGCATGTCTTTGTAGCAGCAATCCGGATTCTTGAGAATCAGAGAAAAAGACCGCCAACAATTGAAGAAACCTGTGAGATGATTTCTATTTCCCTGGAGGCTGGCTATGCATTATGCCGCAAACTGAAAGAAAAGGGCATTGTGCGGACTGTGGAGGGGAATTTCGGGGTGAAGCTTTTTGTTGAGGACCATCTCAGGATTGAAGAGCTTCCCCGGGGCGAAAAAAAGAATGATCTGGCGCAGGAGTTAGCAGAATTCCAGAAAAAACAGCAGAATAAAAACAAAAAGGTGGAAGCCATCCAGGAAGAGCTGGCCAGGAAGAGACATGCGAAATTTGCCGAAATCGAGGCAAAATTAAAAAAGGAATTACTCAAAAAGTAAAAGAATAAAGGGCAATTCCCGACTGTGCTCAAAGCTTGTTGCGAGGGGTATGGTCATGGCGTGTCCGCTGACTCACCCTATCCGGCGCAGGAGGCGGTCGCGAGATCCTGGCCAAGTTTTTTCAAAGCGGCAACGGTTTCCGGGTTATCCTCCAAGGTATTGATGCCCACTTTCTCTACCGTGGCATCCGGGCCGTGGATCATCTTCAGCCCAGAGACCTGGCACTGGATGCCGCTCTTGCATTTGACACAGGGGACATTGCCGAGCACGGACACCCCGCCCACGTAACGCATTCCTTCTTCCTGCATATAGCTCTGAATCGCCTGGAGTCCGTTCTCGCAGGCAGGCGGCATGCCATGTTTGCCCGGCGGAATGGCGCAGGTGACAACCGCGGCACCGGGCTTGCCGGTCATCAGACCATGGCGGTGCCGCAGGGGGTAGAGGCGTTCCATGAAGGCCTTGGTGCGGCTGTCCAGTGAGGAGTAGGGGGTGTAGCCGCCGATAATAATGATATCCGCCTTAAAGGCCTTTTCCGCCAGCATGACGCCATCGTCAGCGATGACGCAGCGATTGCTTTCCACGCAGCCCAGGCAGGCATTGCAGGGGCTGATCTGATAATCACTGAGCTTGTAAAACCACTGTTTGCTGGCCATGGTGGCCTCCATGACCATCTTGACCGCGCGGTCTGTGTTGCTGTTTTTGATGGGTGATCCGGATATGCCGAGCACTTTCATAATTGACTTACTCCTGAAGAATATTTGCAGTGGTGAAAACAAAAAATATGCAGGGAAGCCAGCTTCGTCAATACCCTGCTGGAAACCGGTGACGGGCCAGGGAGGAAAGGGAAGGGATGGGGAGTAATGGCGGAGAGGGTGGGATTTGAACCCACGGTGCCCTCACGGGCACACCGGATTTCGAGTCCGGCTCATTCGGCCGCTCTGACACCTCTCCGTTTATTGCCAGTCGCCCCTGCAGATTGGCGTGCGGTACTCCAAAGTCACAATGGGCAATTGCTGTCAAACCTGTAATAACGACCCACGGCCTATGATTAAAACAAATCTATCTGAAAAGCAATGTTCATAACGTACGGCTTTGAAGAAGATCGAGTCAGGCTGTGAAAATTTAATGGCATGAAAGGAGGCTATCTGAGTAGATACTGCTTGGTTTGTAACCGGGCAAACATGGTATCGTTGCCGGCAACATGAGAGCGGGGAAATGATTTACGTGGTTAAAAGGCGAAAGGGGCAAAGCTTTAAAAAAAACAGTTTTCCCGGTTGGCAGGAGGAGCTGTTAGGGATAAGTATGACAATACTTGTCTGCCTGGATTAAGAAGTAGATGAGAAAATTACTCTGCCAGAGAATCTGCAACTGTCAGGAGAAAAATTATGAGAATGCGGAAAATCGGAAACACGGACATGGAGGCCTCGGTTGTGGCCCTCGGAACCTGGGCCATTGGCGGCGGCCCCTGGTGGGGTGAATCGGATGATCAGCAGTCCATTGCTGCTATACATGCCGCTCTTGATGCCGGTGTCAATTTGATTGATACCGCACCTGTGTATGGCTGGGGTAGAAGTGAAAAGGTTGTCGGCAAGGCAATAAAAGGCAGAAGAGACAAAGTAATTCTGGCCACCAAATGCGGGCTCTGGTGGCATGATGAACGTGGTCCGCTGTTTTTTGAACTGGAAGGGTATGCGGTAAAAAGATACCTTCGCCCGGATACCATCAAAAAGGAAGTCGAAGACAGCCTGCAGCGTCTGGGCACGGATTATATCGATCTCTACCAGACCCACTGGCAATCTCCGGAACCGGAAAATGATCCGATTGCCGAAACCATGGAGTGCCTGCTGCAGCTTAAGAGACAAGGCAAGATCAGGGCCATCGGGGCATCCAATGTTGATGTCTCCCAGATGAAGCAATATCAGGCAATTGGAACCCTTGATGCCATCCAACCGCGCTACAGCATGCTTGACCGGGCGATTGAAAAAGAAATGATCCGGCACTGCATCGAGCACCAGATCAGCACCCTGGTCTATTCTCCCCTTGAGCAGGGATTATTGACCGGCACGATCGGCATGGATCGGACCTTTTCCCGGGGCGAGTACCGGAACAATATCCCCTGGTTCCAGCCGTTGAATCGCCGGAAGGTTCTCGATATGCTGGCCGGCTGGCAGACACTGACAGAAAAATATCATTGCAGCCTGGCCCAGCTTGTCATCGCCTGGACGATTGCGCAGCCGGGGATAACCTTTGCCCTCTGCGGCGCAAGAAAACCCGAGCACAGCAGGCATAATGCCGTGGGCGGCACTCTTATCATAGAAGCAGACGATCTCAGGAAAATGCGCGGGGATGTCGAGGCGCTTGGGGCTCCGCTCTAAAGCGGTTGTGGGAAATGTCGTTTGTGCGATCATTTTTGATTGTTTTATCGGGCTTTTTGTTGTGGGCCTGTGCGCCGCATTTCATTCCTCCGGAGAAGATAACGGTGGAACCTCAACTGACAGACACCGCATTCATCAGTTTTGACGGCAGCGAACTGCCGCTGCAAACCTGGCTGCCGTCTGGCTCCCCCAGGGCGGTAATGATCGCCCTGCACGGCTATAACGACTATGCCAACTTCATCAGGGATGCGGCCGTCTGGTTCAGCGACCGAGGAATCGGGGTGTATGCTTACGATCAGCGGGGATTCGGTCGCGCACCCCACCGGGGAAAATGGGCTGGCCAGTCGGCCATGTGCCGGGATCTGAGAATCATCATCAAACTCGTACGGAAGCGTCATCCGCATGTCCCGCTCTATCTGCTCGGCGACAGCATGGGCGGCGCGGTGGTCATGGTGGCGGACACCCCGGAAAATCCCCTGCGGGTGGACGGGGTGATCCTGGTTGCGCCTGCGGTCTGGTCACGGGCAACCATGCCGTTTTATCAGCGCTGTGCGCTGTGGCTGGGTGCCCGACTGGTGCCCTGGCTGCAGCTGACCGGCGAAGGTCTCCATGTCACCCCCTCGGACAATAAGGAAATGCTCAAGGCCCTGGGTCGGGATCCGCTGGTCATCAAGGAATCGCGGATCGACGCAATTTGCGGCCTGGTGAATCTGATGGATGCCGCCTATGAGGCCGCGGCCCGGTTCAACAGCAAGGTGCTTTTTCTCTATGGGGCAAAAGATGAGATTATTCCGCCCAAGCCGATGGAGGATGTTTTCGAGAAAAGACTGCACGAGCACTTTTCAAGCCCCCAGCGTCTCCTTGTCTATGCAAACGGCTATCACATGCTGCTGAGAGATCTGCAGGCAAAAGTCGTCTGGAATGACATCCTCTGCTGGCTGTCTTCCCTTGATGAGACATTTCCGTCTGTCCGGGAAAAGGCGGCACATGAAATTACGCGGGATGGAGAGATGAAGGCTTTTATGCATCCTGCATCCATGATCTGATGGGTTCACACGCACCGCAGCAAACAAATTGAAAGCAAAAATGCTGATAAATGAAACAAAACGGCAGGTGATCCACTCTATATTTCAGTGACTCTAGTCCCGCAGGCCTTCTTTCTTGTCCGCAGGGTTAACGAAGTGAGAAATAATATCACCCCCCCCGGCCTGGTATTCTTGGCCAGGTTTTCAAAATGTGCCCCATAGCAGTTGCCGTAAATGACAGGCAGGCAGCGATCAGGGGACATGCCGTAATTGAAAAAAGGATCATTATGCCGCGTAAAATGATTGTGTTTTTGCTGGTGCTTGTTTTTGCCGGAGGTTGCGCCCAGAAAACAGCCTTTTATTCCAGTCCTCCCGGCGCTCTGGTTTTCGTAAACGGTGAAGCAATCGGCCAGACGCCCTGCGAATATGAATATAAGAGCAGCACCGCCAAAACCTATCACGTGGAATTGCAGGCAGAGGGATATAAACCATTACAGGATGAAGTCTGCACCGACGAGGTTGACCAGGAAGCGCGCAGCAAATGGCTTTCGGCCGGCCTGTTGTGGAGCCCCCTGTTTATTGGAGCAGCTTTCACCAAAAAGCTCAAAAAAGCCTATCACTTTTTCCTGTCCAAGGTAGAAGCCGACGAAAGCCAGGGTCTCCATGCAAAGTTGGAAGATCCCGAATCTTATGAATCGAAAACCAATTGAAATTTCCCTGTCCGTTCTCCCAGATTGCCGGCGACGGATCTGACAGCAAAACAGCAAACAACTTCAATAGATTATTGACGAAACAGGCGTGCTGTGGTTTATGTCAAAAAAATATGGGGCTGTAGCTCAGCTGGGAGAGCGACGCGTTCGCAATGCGTAGGCCAGGGGTTCGATCCCCCTCAGCTCCACCATTAAGCATTCCAAAGAAGAACATAGAAGTAAAAAAAACCCGTAAGGCTCTGAGCTTTGCGGGTTTTTTGTTGTCCATAATGTTCTGAAGAGATACATTGACATACCGTTTTTTTGTCGGTATATTTGACGGCATAAGTCTAAATAGTAAAAATTGATACCGCCAGATGCTACAAAATCAAGCCTGACGCCGGTTTTTGCTTATTAGCAATTTTCAGCACCATTCACCTTCGAACCGCTGCCCGCATTTAAAGAGGTGCCATCATGTCACTCTCAGATACAGCCATCAGAAACGCAAAGCCAAAAGAAAAGCCTTATAAAATCACCGATGGTAAGGGTCTTTACCTGCTGGTTACGAAATCCGGGAGATACTTCCGCTTTGATTATCGCTTCGGCGGAAAAAGATTAACCCTCGCCCTGGGCGTCTATCCTGATATGACTCTGAAGGTGGCAAGAGAAAAACACGGAGAAGCAAGGCAGCAGCTGGCCAACGGCATTGATCCTGGTCAATTTAAGAAATCCATCAAGAACATGGACAAGGCCAGGGCGGCAAATAGTTTTGAGGCGGTGGCCCGTGAATGGTTTTTTAAGAAATCTCCTGTATGGGCTGAAAGCCATTCATTAAAAATCATTGCGCGGCTTGAACAAGATATTTTCCCCTGGCTTGGCGGCAAGCCAATAAACGAAGTTACTGCCCCAGACTTGCTGGCAGCATTGCGGCGGGTAGAAAGCAGGGGTGCTGTTGACACCGCTCACCGGGCTAAGCAAACATGTTCGCAGATATTCCGCTATGCGATCGCCACAGGCCGGGCTGAGCGTGATACCGCTGCAGATCTGCGCGGGGCACTACAGTCAATCAACAAACAGCATTTCCCAACCATAACAGAACCGCCAAAGATAGGCGCTTTACTGCGGAACCTGAACGAATACAGCGGTTCATTCGTTGTGAAATGCGCCTTGAAGCTGGCGCCACTTACCTTTGTCAGACCAGGAGAGCTGCGGCATGCTGAGTGGAATGAGATAGACATGAATCTGGCTGAGTGGCGAATACCGGCAGCCAAGATGAAGATGAAAACCACCCACATCATCCCACTTTCACGTCAAGCCTTGCAAATCCTGCAAGACCTCCGCCCGCTCACCGGATCAGGAAAATACCTTTTCCCGAGTATCCGGACCACTGACAGGCCCATGAGCGAGAATACCGTTAATGGTGCCCTGCGTCGTCTGGGGTACACCAAGGAAGAATTGACAGGTCATGGTTTCCGGGGCATGGCATCAACCAGTCTGCATGAACATGGTTGGCCGTCTGACATAATAGAAAGGCAATTGGCCCATGGAGAAAGAAACCCGGTGAAGGCAGCCTATAATCATGCCGAATATCTACCAGAACGCCGGCGCATGATGCAGGCTTGGGCTGATTATCTTGATGGCCTGGCTACGGGCGGCAAAATTGTTTCTTTGAAATTTGACAGCATCAAAAAATGATATTTTATTTTATCTCAGATTCACTATTTCACGCCGTAACACCCGTAACATCCGTACAAGTTAATAATAGCAAGTCTTTCCGCTGTTACGGCAGGTTTTTTTATGACGTAACAGCCGTAACGTTTGCCTTTGTGTGTTTCGAATAGTTAAGATTTTGTTTTAACTGTAAAATAATGAGAATTACGGCATTTGATACAAAAGATAAGCCCTGGGGGGAATTAGACTCCATGCTTGTTAGGTTGATCCTGTTTCACGGGTTTTTTGAAACAGGGGACCAAAAAAATCCTACGCCGGGTTCCCCCGGCTGATTTGACTTTTTCTTTTTGGTTTTTTGTCTGCGGCAAAGGGTAAAAGAACGTCAATGACAGCAAACAGCGATTCACAGATTGAAAATATTCTCAGCAGGCTTGAGGCCGTCGAGAAGCAAAACAGGCAAATACTTGAGCTGCTCGCCAAGCTGGCCGTGCCGGTCGCCTCTGCCCTGGATGGTCCACTTCATTGCAACAATCCATATGCCTACGCCAAGCAGCTCGCCAGGGAAGGCCGGCGGGCAGAGTCCCTCGCCGAGACGAAACGGGTAAGCAATATGATTATGGCCGAGGAGCGGGCACAGAAGAAAAAGAGCAAGCGTTATTAACGACTGCCAGGATCGGCCGGGTTGTGAAAAAAGGACAAAGCAAAGCACCTTTCAAGCGGGATAGGATCAACCATAGGGGGGTTGTGAAAGATGAGTGTTTACACTTTGGTGGAGTTGTCTGCTGGAGGTGAAGTTCTGGGCTCGGCCCGGAAGCGGCGCCGGCCAGGCAAAAACATGAAAAACAAAAAAAATCGAGGTGGTAAATGGCGGCATTGGTCGGAATGAAGGCAATTTGCCAGTATATGGGGCGCCGTGAATCAACCATGCTCACCATGATCCGGGACATGGATTTCCCGGCCAGGAAGATCATCGGCATCTGGGAGAGCGATCCCGTGCTGATTGATGCCTGGCGGCTGCGGCAGATTGAGGGGAGAAGAAAAGGAGAAAAAGAGGTATTTGATACCAAAAAGTAAAACAAGATTAAGGGAGGTTACGAAAGATGAGTTTTTACGGTTTGAAAGAGGCTGCTGAAAAAAGAAAATGTTCAGAAAATGACATTTTGAGAGCGGCCATTGATGGTCATATCAGTATTTGCGTGGTCTTGGATAGGGCGTACTGGTTTATTCCTGTAGGATGTCGATACCCGAACTATCGAGGCGGTATTGTAACAATCTTCCCCAACCAATTATTTAATTTTCTTCCAGATCATAATGTTGCCGAAATAGGTATTTTTGAGGATGCTGGCGAAAAGATAGATGAAGCCAAAGACACCATCGATATTTGCCCTGGGGTGTCGATAAAGAGCGAAAAAGATTTTTCACCCTACCCGATTACCATTAATAGGAGTTCTTTGCTTATCCCGGTGGGAGATTTAGAGCTTTTTGTGGAGAAGGAAAGCCAATATATCTCAGAAGGTAGCCCATTAAAAAGCCAAAAAGCCATAACAGGCCACTTAGGATATCATGCAAAAATGTTTCCCATATGGAAAAAACATGGTGATGATTTTCCTGCACGAAAAAATGGTGGTAGTTGGTCGTGTAACCAACAAAAGCTTGAAGCATTTGGAGATCGGTTTCTTGGAAATTGGAGAGAAAGGAAAGAAAGAAAGGGGAAAAAATAAAAAAAAATAAAAAAAATCATATCAAATTTTATCCAAATTTTATCCAAGTTAAGCATACGTCTTTTTTTCTCTCGTGTGCATCCATCGTTCTTCTCGTTTTGCGCTGAGAATAAAGTGGTTTACCTTCTTTCGTAAATTTCCCTCTCCTATTATCCTCTTTCGTAAACTTCCTGTTTTTTATCAACGTTTATCCCTATTTTATCTGTATTTTATCTATATTTTATCCAATAATTCCAATATGTTGGATATTGACATGATGAGACAGTGTAGCTATATAATTTTGCCATAGACCAATTGTTATTTGTCGATACATCATAAAGTCACCTTTGACAAAGGAGGAAAATCAATGACAAAAGTTTGTAGCACACCTGCTGCTTTGTCTCTTCTCAGAATTGATACCGTTTTAGCCCGCACTGGATTCAAAAGCAAGTCTTCCCTCTATGCCGCTATGTCCAGGGGTGAATTCCCCAAACCACTAAAATTAACGTCCCGTTCCGTGGCCTGGCCCTCCTCTGTCATCGATAAATTTATCGATGAACGTATCGCAGCAGCAAAAGAGGCATAACCCATGCCCAAGATACCAGATCAGAAAGTTATCGAGCAGATCGAGGCTGGCATAGTGGCCATGCTCGAGGAGAAGGGCAGCGGTTTATCATTCGTTAATCTTGAAGAGATCCCCGGTTTCTCCGGCAATGAAGCAATGTTTTCCGAAAAGGTAAATGTCTTGTTATGGCAAGGCGTTTCCATTGAGGCAATTGACGCCATATTTAGCTTGGAAGATGTCGGTATCATCGAGTTTGACTCTGCTTCTCTTTTGAGATATCGCACTGATGGAAAATTCTTGCGTCTGCCATTGGCGGATTTGCTGACCCTTTCCAGCATTAAGAAAAATTTCCACAAGGTATATTCGTCCCCGCATTGGCTGCCAATGTTGTTCCTGAAAGGTGAAAATTTTCAGAAGCAGGTGGTGTTATGACCGCCGGTATTCCGTCAACTTTTCCCTTGACCGTTCCAGCACTGGTACGTTACCATAAAAACGTTACGGCAAAATCCGTGACCTGGTTTAGCAGCCAGACACTAGGCGGACCCCCCGCCACAAATTTATTGATCGGCGGTTTTTTTGCGTCCGCAGTCTGGCTTTGCTCCTTTTGGGCGAGTCGGGCAGGGAGCCTAACGGCTCGCCGGTTCCTAGTGTCCGGTCTGCTAACCTGCCTTGACTCGCCCATTTTTCGTTTAGCAGCGGAAAATTGGCGGGAAATTATCCCCTCTATCACTAGGAAAAAGCCATGAAACACTTCATCAGTCCCACCACCATCAACAAAATTGACAAGACAATCAATTCCCACCCAAACCCGATTTCTTATTTTAACAGCATAGTTGAAGATTCACTCCGCAAGGCAGACATTGCGGCGGCTGGTATTGAAGCAGCCCATGCAGCATTGGATGCAATCGGCCTGGCAAAGGACAGTGACGGCGGCGAGAATTTCCCCCTCAACAATGGCTATATCGAAGGATGTTTCTTATCGAGCATTGAGGCCCATGTTCAGTTTCTTCATAGTCTTCATGCGGAGATCGTGGAGAATTACGAAGGCTTCAAGAAAGCCATGGTCATGGGAAAGGGTTGTCTTTCTTCCGTAGCGGAAATGGAGGTGTCTGAATGAAAACAGCCACCATCCACCAAAACACCATCAATGATAAACGTACAAATCAGTATGACCAGGAAATCATAGATAATATCGACAAGATGGGGACCGAGTGCGTAGTGTCTGAAACGATCAGCGCCCTGAACACCATGGCCACCATGTTTGATTACTTGTCGATGGATGGCAATAGATTCCTTGATGTCATCCAACATAAGGATATTTGTGGACTGGCCGCCATCCATCGTGCCCTTGCCTGTCGGCTTGACCAGGCCAACCCCTGGGGCAAATAAGGCATGAGAAAAAAAACCCGCTGCGAGCACTTTGATTTTCATGGGGTTATCGATGACTCCTATTCTTCCATTTTTCCCAATGGTTCAAGACTGAAAGGCAACCTGCTTCCTTTTAAGGTTGCCCGTGGTGCCATCCGCCCTGGGCAAGTGGTGGCGGTACGTACTGCAGACGGACGCACAGTGGCCCGCTTTTACCGCAACTCCTTGGCGGTGAAGGTTGTGGCCATTGTGCGAGCCGTGTTTTTGCCAAAACGGACTGCTATTTGGCAAAAAACACGGAGAAAGCAATGATTGACGCCCGTTTTATTTCCGAGGCCCTGGGGGGCAAACCGGCTGGTTCTGGTTTTTTGGCCCGCTGCCCGGCCCATGATGACAGGACACCATCTTTACATATCAGCGATGGTGACCAAGGCATGCCTATTGTTAAATGTTTTGGCGCATCAGGATGCTCTCAGCAGGATATCATTGCCGCCCTGAAAGAGAAAGGCCTGTGGCCTGATTCAACGATTTCAAAAAAAGACCTTGAAGCCAGGGGAAAAGAGATCAAGGCCAAAAAGGCTGCGCGAATTTCTGAAACACGCGAACGTCATAAGCAGGCGGCGGGCAAGGCCAAGCGTATTTATGAGGCTGCCAACGCCCTTGACCCGACCAAACATCCCTATGCTATCAGCAAAAAAGGCGTCAACTTTGGGCCGTTGGTAAAGCGCGGCATCTGGGAGCAACGGAACTGGCCGGATGCCTTGCTTATTCCCCTGTACAACGCCACCGGCACGATAACCACCATTTCGGCAATCAATATCGACGGCGCCAAAGACCTGCTGAGCGGCGGCAAAAAGACCGGATGTTTTTATGCAATGGGGGGCAAGATCCATGGCGCCACCGGCACGGTGGTTGTCGGCGAGGGGTTGGCCACGGTTGCCGCCGTGGTGGATGTTATTGGCGAACCTGGCGTGGTAGCTGTCGATGCCGGGAACCTCCTGGCGGTGTCAAAAGTGGTGCGGCGTCTTGCTCCGGGTGCCAAGCTTATCTTGATCGCCGATGATGACCGCAAGAATGATCAAGTGGTCAATCCCGGCCTTGATGCGGCGCGCGCTGCGGCATTGGTTGTCGGCGGCCTGGTGGCACTGCCGGACTTGGGCAGAAAGGCGGATGCTTGGGACGTGTTGAATGAACAGGGAGCGGACGGAATCAGGCGCATGATCGACCAGGCTGCAGATCCGGGGAAAACCACGCTGCAGGCATCTGAAAAAATATCCTATGCCAACCTGCCGGGTGAACCAGGCTTCAAGGTGTGGGATGATTGGCTTGAAATGCCGGGGGATGGCAAACTCAGGCCGGGAGTGTGGCTGTTTAAATATCGCGCCGGCAAGGGGGAAAAGGCTGATGGACTGGTAAAAAATTGGATCTGTTCCCCCATTTACGTGTTGGCGGTAACTTCGGATCGTCAAGAAAACAACTTCGGTCGCCTGCTACGCTTTATCAATACAAATGGAACCTGGCGAGAGTGGGCCATGCCCATGGAGCTCTTGCGCGGCTCATGTGATGATCTGCGCGGGCAACTGCTGTCCATGGGCGTCGAGATCAACCCGTCTGCCAAAAATGATCTGGCCTTGTACCTGCAATCGCAGCATCCAAAAAGGCGGGCATACAGCGCCCTGCGCGTCGGCTGGCATGGCGATTCCTTCGTCTTGCCTAATTCTGTTATCGGTCCGGATGCGAAGTCGGTGATTTTCCAGTCTGGCGTTCAAGAGCACGATTGCAAGTATGCTGTCGCCGGCACATTGGCAGGATGGAAAAAAAACATCGCCGCCTTGGCCGTGGACAATACCTATTTAACGCTGGCCCTGTCCGCCTCGTTTACCGGGCCATTGCTGGATAAAACACACGTTGACGGGGGCGGATTCCATTTCGTGGGAGACTCCTCTATCGGCAAAAGTACGGCGATCATTGCCGCCTGTTCGGTGTGGGGCGGGAAAGACTTCATGAGCTCTTGGAAGGCTACAGCTAATGGCATGGAAGGCGCGGCCGCCCTGTCGAATGATTGCTTGCTGGCCCTTGATGAAATCGGAGAATGCGAGGCAAAAGAGATCGGCGCTATCATCTATGCCCTGGGAAACGGCCGCGGCAAGCAGCGAGCAAATCGGATCGGCGCGGCCCGCACAGTGGCGCAGTGGCGATGTTTCGTGATGTCATCCGGTGAGCGCACCGTGGAAACCGTGATGGCTGAGTCCGGCCAGCGAATCAAGGCCGGTCACACTGTGCGCTTGCCTGATATCTGGATCAATCAAGGCAAGCATGGCGCCTGGAATAACATTCACGGCGCCGAATCCGGCACGGCCTTTACCGATGAAATCAAAAAAGCGGCAGTTACAAATTATGGTCATGCCGGACGTGAATTTTTAAAAAAACTGGTAGTTGACCGCCGGAACTTCCTTGATTCCCTTGATCGGATCAAGGCCTTGCCTGAGTTTTCAGGCAGCACTGATGGCCAGGCAAAGCGCGTCGCCTGTCGGTTCGCCCTGGTGGCCCTGGCCGGGGAGCTGGCCACCGAGTATGGCTTGACCGGCTGGCCGGCTGGTGCGGCGATTTCGGCAGCCGCCAGCAGTTTTAATTCCTGGCTCTCCATGCGCGGCAACCTGAATGATGAAACGAAACAGATTATTGACCAGCTTGCCGGGTTCATCGACCGGCATGGTGATAGCCGGTTTTCCGATGCCGAAGTGACCAACGCCGACAAGTCCGTGAAGATCAACCGGGCTGGCTGGTGGCGAGACTCTTTAGACGGCCAACGAACCTATCTGTTCAACACTTCCGCCTTGAAAGAGGCCCTTGCCGGGTTCGATTTCCGGCGCGCTCTTGACACTTTGCAACACTTGGGGGTTCTCACGCCATCCGGCGCAAATGGGGAGCGGGCCAAGAATGAGCGGCTGGGCGGCCATCTGGCCAAATATTATCACATTGATGCAGACAGGTTGAGTGACGGCCATGGGTCTTGATGAGTTGCTTACAAGCCTTGAACGCCGTGGTTCTCTTGCCGGCCAGGCTGGAAAAGAAAACTGCCCTGGGGAAAATGTTAATTTGCAAGCACAGCGGCAAAATGAGCTTGAATTGCCGGCTGATTTTTACAGCGTGGATAAGCTGCCGGCGGGGTGCTTGCTGGCGACTCGACGCCATTGTTCCTGGTTGGAAATTATTCCGGCAGTTGGCCCTGGTTGCGTACTGTTTCACGGGAATGGGCCATGGCGAGAGGAATGGCGGCGGTTTGATTCCATAAAGGTATGCCCGCAAATAGCTGCACGGAAAAAGAGCGAAAGCCGCTGACACAACGGGAGGAATTTTTATAAAAATATGAGGACATCTGGCGAAAACAACATGACAAAAAAATGTAATAACCCGACCTGCGATTGGCATCCAGTGTGCCAGTTTGTTGACCCGGAAGAGTATGACAAGCCGAAATTCGTTACTGAGTCCACGATACTGAATATTAGCTGCAGTGCCATCAACACATCAGAACGAAGTACATATTTATATCTAGGAGAAGGTACAACTTTCATAAACCTTTATGGTGAGGTGAACGAACATATGGCATCCATGGTCCGCATCGCCACAGCTAACCATAGCCGCTGCGGGCGGTTAATCCTGTGCCTCGACAGCACCGGCGGCAGCGGATCAGTAACGGAAGAAATAATTGACCGGCTATGCGAGATACAGGAGCGGGGAACAGAGATCACTACCATCATTCTGAGGGCCTACAGCGGCGCATTGGAAATAGCAGCTTGTGCCGGCGGCGAACTGGTGGCCCATCCAATGGGATTTTCCGGAGGCTTTGGGGCGATACTCTCTGTGTGTTTCTCCGGCCGCCGGCAGGAAATGATCAGCTCCTGTTTCACCCATAGTAAATCAATATCTAATAGCCCCCCGAAAATATACGACCATGACGACAACCCAGGAAGCCGCGCTAAATGGCAGGAAGTCGTCGATAATCGGGCGGCAGAATTTTTAGGCCGCATCTCCGCGGCTCGTGGGTGGTCATCCGCCGTTATGAATGACATTGCCACAGGCCGCGTCATGTCCGCTGATGAACTGATCGAATATGACGCGGCCAAGGCGGAAGATATTTTCCTCTTCCTTACCCAATGTCATTAACTTAGTACACGTATTCTTAAATACGATGACGTATTTTTGTTGAAAGTTTGACTTTTAACGTGATAACGTACCTCCAAACAATAAAGGAGGTGCGATATCCCAAGAAAAAGCCCATACACAATATTGCTT